>NZ_JBFULO010000607.1:0-1797 GCF_054049855.1 Stenotrophomonas sp. P5_B8
CAAATACGATGAACTGGATCGCGATCAGGTAGTAGCGCACATCGAACTTCATGCGCGCGTCCTCGAAAGCCTCGAAGCCGCATTCGTACGGCGAGAGCTTTTTCAGATCAGGACGTCGTGGACCGAGGAATCGGCCAACCAGCATCAGCGAAACGCCGATACCGGTGGCAACGATCAGAAACAGCAGAGACGGCAAATATTCGGCCAGCACAGCGATTCTCTCTTGCCTCTGCCGCTGCGCCTGCAGGCGCTTTGGCATGGGGGAGTGGACGGATACCGCTACCTGGCGCTTTGCGCGCCAGACGAACCCGCTTACAAACAAATGGTGCCCAAGAKGGGACTCGAACCCCTACGACTCTCGTCGCTACCACCTCAAGGTAGTGCGTCTACCAATTCCGCCACCTGGGCTTACGTTTGCATTGACGGGATTCCCTATCGGACTCCCTCAATGCGCCGCATATTGTAACCGTCTTCAGCGAGTCTGGGAGCCTTCCGAAGGCTTTTCTTCACCCGATTTCGGCGTTTCCGCCTGAGCCGGCACAGTTGCCTGCGGAACCGGCTGCTGCACAGCGGTTTCCGGGGCCTTGGGCACGGCCGGCAGCTCGCCCGCCGGGGCGGCCGGGGTCGTTGCGACCGGGGCCGACATCAGACCGAGATCCTGACCGCTGGTCGGACGCGAGCCATGGCTGGCGTACCAGGCCATGAAGAGGCTGATGCCGAAGAACACCACGGCCAGCCACTTGGTCGACTTGGACAGGAAGTTGGACGCGCCACGCGCGCCGAACACGGTCCCGGAGGCACCGGCACCGAAGCCCGAGCCTGCGGCCGCACCGGAACCACGCTGCATCAGGATGAGCGCGATCATGGCCACTGCCACCAGCACGTAGACCACATTGAGGATCAACATCAGCATTTCGAATCCGTCCTCGGACTGTAAATGCCGGCCAGCAGCCGGCAACATTATTCTTTATCGCCCGGCCGCCGCATCGACGATGGCCAGGAAGTCCGCGGCAACCAACGAGGCGCCGCCCACCAGCCCACCATCGACATCGGGCTGTGCGAACAGTTCCCCTGCGTTGTCGGGCTTCACGCTGCCGCCGTACAGGATCGGCAACGAATCGGCGATTCTAGCATCCAGCTTGGCCACTTCGCCACGGATGAACGCATGGACCTGCTGGGCCTGCTCCTTGGAAGCGGTGCGGCCGGTGCCGATTGCCCAGACCGGCTCATAGGCGACAACGGCGTGCTGGAAGCCGGCCGGGCCGACCAGGTCAAGGACCGGGGCCAGCTGGCCGGCAATGACCTGCTCGGTCTGGCCGGCCTCGCGCTGCTCCAGGGTTTCACCCACGCACAGCACCGGGACCAGGCCGGCATGCAGGGCGGCGGCGAACTTGCGCGCGACCAGCTCGCTGCTTTCGGCGTGGTACTGGCGCCGCTCGGAGTGGCCGACCAGGCCGTAGCGGGCGCCAACTTCGGCGAGCATGGCCGCAGAGACCTCACCGGTGTAGGCCCCCTTCTCATTGGAGCTGACGTCCTGGGAGCCGAAGGCGATGGCGCGGCCTTCGAACGCTTCGACCAGTTCGCCCAGATAGGGCAACGGGGGCAGGATCACCACCTCGACGCCGTCGGCCGGGAGGCTGGCCACCAGGTCGCTGACCAGGTCCGTGGCGAATTGGCGGCTGCCGTGCAGCTTCCAGTTACCGGCGACGATCTTGCGACGCATGGCGATGCTCCTTTGGGTATCAGCCGCCCATGATAACGGATGTAACGAAATGGGGTGGCTGCGAAAACGCTTAC
>NZ_JBFULO010000608.1:0-1785 GCF_054049855.1 Stenotrophomonas sp. P5_B8
TTGTCGTGGGGCGCTCCTTGGCTGGGCGCCAAGCCGGTGGGGAAAACACCACCGGTTCCCTGGAGACTTGCAAAAATGTTGATCTTGACTCGCCGTGTAGGCGAAACCCTGATGATCGGTGACTCGGTCAGCGTGACCGTGCTCGGCGTCAAGGGCAACCAGGTGCGTATTGGCATCACCGCTCCGAAGGACGTGGCCGTGCACCGGGAAGAGATTTACCAGCGGATCCAGCGCGGCGACGAGCCGAATGCATCCGGAAGTGAAAATTCTTCGGATTAAGGCTTTACCTTCGGGTGMGAAAAAAGTTATTCTTCGCGCCCCCGCTGAGATGAAACAGCGCAGCGGCGGATCAAGAACACTGGAGCGGTGCCCGAGTGGCTGAAGGGGCTCCCCTGCTAAGGGAGTATAGGGCTTAAAACTCTATCGAGGGTTCGAATCCCTCCCGCTCCGCCAGATGTAAAGAAAGCCCCTGAGCGCAAGCTCAGGGGCTTTTTCTTGGTTCATCGTGGAATACCGGGGAAGGCGGCGCGGATCTTCAGGAAGAAGTACTCCTGATCCCGATAGCCGTAGGCCCGGCGTTTGATGACCTTGATGGTGTTGTTGATGCCTTCGACGATGCTGGTGTTGAGCTGGTGTCGGCAGCGAGACAGGATCCCGTGCAGATAGGCTTTGAGCCGTTGTGCGAACAAGGCCAGTGCAGCGATTCCGCTGCTCTGAGCTTGTTCCAGCCAGCGGTCCCACGCCTGCTGGGCCCAGCCAGGGCGGCGGTAGAACCACAAACGCTTCAGCTCATCGCGCATGAGATAGGCGGTGAGCAGCGGCTGGTTGGCTTCAAGTAGCTCGCTCAGTTGCACGGTTTGCCGCCGATCAAGGTTCTCCTGGTTGCGCAGAAGCAGCCAGCGACTGGACTTGATCACCCGACGGGCTGGTTTGTCGTGCCGCAGCTTGTTGGCCTGGTCGACACGAACCCGGTCGACCACTTCACGGCCATATTTGGCCACCACATGAAACAAGTCGTAGACGATCTCGGCGTTGGGACAGTTGGCCCGAATCTCCAGCTCATAGGCAGTCGTCATGTCGATCGCTACAGCTCGGATCTGCTCGGCGATACCCGTGGGAAGCTGCTTGAAGAAGGACGCGACAGTGTCGCGGGAGCGGCCATTGCCGAGCCACAACACCTGACGACTGATCGGATCGACAACGACGGTGGCGTAGCGATGGCCTTTGTGCAGCGCAAACTCGTCCATCGCCAGATAGTGAATCTGACTCCAGTCCGGCTCTCGAACCGTCTGGCGCAACAGGGCTTTATCCAGTGCTTTGACCGTGTGCCACCCGAGCTGGAAGAAGCGGGAGACCGCCAGGATGTTGCTGGAAGCAAGCAACTGGTTGACTGCCTCAGCCAGCCGGTCCGTAACCCGCTGATAGCGACCCAGCCAGCTCAGCTTCTCCAGCCGCGGACCACCACACTGATCGCACCAGACCCGCCGCCGGGGAACCACCAAAGCAACACGAAACGCCATCATCGGCAGATCCCGTACCCGGCGCACTGTCGTCTCGTGCACCTGCCTGCAGCGGCCGCCGCAGTGCTCGCAGTACATCATCCGTGCCGATGGCTTGAGGTGGATCGTGACAGTCCGACTACCATCCTCAGGCCATGCCACCCGCTCCACCCGATAGCCCTCCCAGCCACCAAGCTTCTCAATCGTTTTCCGGTCCAGCATGGCCTCACCCTTGAGCCGGCAAATCAGGCCTCAAGGGTATCGCTGATCAGACAAGACTCCACGG
>NZ_JBFULO010000609.1:0-1768 GCF_054049855.1 Stenotrophomonas sp. P5_B8
AAGCAGGGGCACGCGGYAAGCGTTTGTCAGCTGAACCTGCGCGGCATGGACGACATTCTGTCGGTGATCTCTGCCTCCACCGACAACATCGAAGTCATGCATCGCGTGATGCATGACGCTGCGCAGCGCGAGAAGGTCTCGCAGGCAGAGCTCACCCCGGAACAGTGGCTTGGCGACTTTTACAAGAAACGGAAGGGCTCGCGCCAGTCCTCACCCAGCACGGATGCTGTGGCCTGATTGCGTCTGACGGCCAAGGCTCGGGAACGAATTGACAATGGAGACGATGATGAACAACGCGAAGAATAACCGAATGAACGGCCGCAGCCCGCGCCGCACCCGGCTTGCGGCACTGGTCATGGGCGTGGCGATGTCGGTAAGCGCCACGTCGGTGAACGCGGGCATGCCGGTGATCGATTACACCGCCATCATCCAGGCGATCAAGAGCAACTTCCAGGACATCGCGGAGTTTGCCAAGGAAAACACCCGCTGGATCAACCTGATGAAGGAATACACCAACGCGCTGGTTACGGTGCAGGGCATCATCAATAATTTCGGCCTGTCGCCGTCAGCGACCCTTACGCTTGTCCCCAATGACTACATGGTGACCGAGTCCTGCGGTCCGCGCACGGACATGAGCGTCACCGGAATGTTCGCTTACTTCGTATTTGATGCGAAGGGCGACGTGAAGGCTCAGCAGCGGCAGATTTGCGTCAACATCCGGATGATGCAGAACCGCAAGTACAACGACTCGGTCCTCTTCATCAAGGAGACGGTGCCGCTTATGGATTCCTCTTTGAAAGCGATCGAGGCACTGCGCCAGGGCAGCAAGCTGCTGGGCAACGTGACAGCGGTTGATAGCGACTCCATGCGTACCGCGAATGATCTGGCGGTTCAGGCACAGGCCTGGCAGGCACGCATGCAGTCCTATGACGCCTACATCGAGGTAATGGAGGCCAATCAAAAGGTGGTCGCCCAGGCCGCGCTGAAGGGCGATCCAAGCAAGCAGTTGATCAGTGATCTTGTGAAGACCACCGCGTTGAAGACGGCGCTCAGCGTTCACTGAGCTGGCGCCATGAATGTGTAGACAGGCGCTGCAAAGCAATGCGGCGTTTCATGCAGTAACGGAATTACCAAGGGATTGTGGAAATGACGATCAGGTGGCTGGCCAACTTTGATTTCTCAGGCGGATTGCAGGATCTGCTGGGCTACGCTGTGYGTGTCCAGTCGATCGGTGACTTCGTCTTCTTCAAGCTGATCATGGATTACCTGCGCGACAGGATCAGCGACTTCGGCATCGAGCTGATGGGTCGCATGATGGCTTGGGTAGGCGGGATCGCCCTGATTCTGATGACGCTCTGGGTGTTGATCCAAGGCTATCGAATCGTTACCGGTCGCAGTCGTGATTCGATGATGGTGCTCGTGACCAACATGGCGCGCGCGGCCTTGATCGTCAGTGTGGCCACCAGCATGGCCATGTTCGGCAGCAACCTGCAGGAATTCCTCAACGAGGATGTGAAGGGTCTTATCACCCACGTGGTGACGGGCAAGGATGAAAAGCCCGAAGACCAGATCGACAAGAGCCTGGCATGGATGCAGGTTGCCCTGTCCAGTATCGACGGAATCAAGATCCTGAATGACCCCGGCCTGCAGGCCGACAAAACGCGAGCGCTCTGGTTCATCGGCATGGGCACTGGCGGCCCGGCAGTGACRGCAGGTGCGATGCTGCTGCTTTACGAGGTGGCGTTGGCATTGTTCATCGGCCTTGGAC
>NZ_JBFULO010000610.1:0-1742 GCF_054049855.1 Stenotrophomonas sp. P5_B8
GCACTCCTGTGGGGATACTTGGGGGGATGAAGCGGGATCAGGCAAAGTGCACGTCGGCGCTGCCCAGGGCGCCCATGCGTACGCGCATGTGGTCGCCGCGCTGCACCGGGATGAGTGGCACCAGGGCACCGGAAAGGATCACCTCGCCCGCCTTCAGCGAGGTGCCGAGGCGGCCGAGCGTATTGGCCAGCCACACCACACAGTTGATCGGCGACCCCAGCGCAGCCGCGCCGGCGCCGGTCGCGACGAGCTCACCGTTTTTTTCCACCACCATGCCCAGCGTGCCCAGGTCCAGGCCCTTGGGTGGCACGCGCTGGTCACCCAGGACGAAAGCGGCAGCGGAGGCGTTGTCGGCCACGGTGTCGGTGATGCCGATCTTCCAGTCCCGAATGCGCGAATCGACGATCTCGAAACACACCGAAACCGCCTCGGTAGCCGCGATCACTTCGTGATGGGTAATGCCAGGCCCGCACAGGTCGCGCTTGAGGTGGAAGGCGATCTCGCCCTCCGCGCGGGGTGCGATCAGACCATCAAGCGACAGCGTGCCGCCGTTGCGCACTTCCATGCGGTCGGTGAGGAAGCCAAAATCCGGCTGGTCCACCTTGAGCATGCGCTGCACTGCCGCGCTCGTTGCGCCGATCTTCTTGCCCACCACGCGCTCACCGTCGGCCACGCGCCGGGCGAGCAGGTTGCTGGAGATCGCGTAGGCGTCCTCGATACGCAGCCCGGCAATGCGCTCGCTGAGCGGGTCCAGGGGCGCGCCTTCTCGCAGCGCACGGTACAGCTGCGCGGCCTGCTCGCCGATGTCGGCCGGGGTCAGGGCGGCGCTCATGCGGATGCCCCGGTCGGGGAATCGCTCTTGAGTACATCGCCCACCGCGAAGCGCTGCGGCGGCACTTCATTGACCATCACACGGATGGTCTGCATCGGCGCGTCCAGCTGTTCATGTGCAGCGCGGGCTACCGCGCGGATGAAGGCCTGCACCTTCTGTTCGTCGCGCCCCTGCACCAGGGTTACTTGGATGATTGGCATGTCAGTCTCCAGGGTGAATCAAGTCAGTTCCGCGCCCTTGGTTTCAGGCAGGAACAGCAGCACGATCAGACCGGCTAGCGCGAAGAAGCCGGCGGTAGCGAGCAAGCCGCTGCCCACGCCATGCTGGTTGGCCAGGTAGCCGATCAGCGCCGGTGCGATCGCGGCGATGGCACGGCCGCCGTTGTAGACGAAGCCCTGCGCGGTGGCGCGGATGGACGTCGGGAACATTTCGGCGAACGTGGGGGCAAAGCCGCTGTAGAAGCCGGTGCCGAAATAGGCCACCACGATGCCGAATGCCATCAACAGCCCCGGCGTGTGGATCATCACGAACAACGGCACCGACAGCGCCGAGCCGGCGAAGAAGATCAGGAAGGCCTTCTTGCGCCCCAGCCGATCGGCGATGTAACCAAAGGTGACGTAGCCCAGCGCCGCACCCACCTGCATGATCACGATCCACACCGTGGACTTGACCAGGTCCAATCCCGGACCGCCCTCGGCGACCGGCGTGGCCAGGTAAGTCGGGATCCATGTGAAGAGGCCCCAGTAGCCGCACATGGCTGCCGTGGTGAACGCCAGGCCGATCAGCGTGTTGCGCCGATGGGCACTGAACAGGGCGCCCAAAGTCTCAGTGAAGCTCAACCGCCTGGTCTGGTTGACCCAGATCTCCGGCTCCTTGACATGGCGGCGCACGTAGAAGGCCAGCAGTGCCG
>NZ_JBFULO010000611.1:0-1735 GCF_054049855.1 Stenotrophomonas sp. P5_B8
CCGCTGGTGATGGTTTCGCGCAGGCCCTTTTCGATCGACGGAATGAATTCCTTCGGAATCACGCCACCGGTGATGTCGTTGATGAACAGGAAATCATCCTTGATGCCGGCGGCCAGCTTCGGATCTGCACGGTCTTCAGCGGTGATCGGCGACAGCTCGATCACGACGTGACCGTACTGACCCTTACCACCGGACTGCTTGGCGTGCTTGTAGTCCGACTTGACGTCGGCCATCTGAATGGTTTCGCGGTACGCAACCTGCGGCTTGCCCACGTTGGCTTCAACGTTGAACTCGCGCTTCATGCGGTCGACGATGATGTCCAGGTGCAGCTCGCCCATGCCCGAGATGATGGTCTGGCCGGATTCTTCGTCGGTCTTGACGCGGAACGACGGATCTTCCTGGGCCAGACGGCCGAGGGCCAGACCCATCTTTTCCTGGTCGGACTTGGTCTTCGGTTCGACGGCCATCGAGATGACCGGCTCCGGGAACACCATGCGCTCCAGGATGATCGGGTGGTCCTGCGAGCACAGGGTGTCACCGGTGGTGGTGTCCTTCAGGCCCACAGCAGCCGCGATGTCACCGGCCAGCACTTCCTTGATCTCTTCGCGATCGTTGGAATGCATCTGCAGGATGCGGCCGATGCGCTCCTTCTTGCCCTTGACCGAGTTCAGCAGCTGGTCGCCGGCGTTCAGGGTGCCCGAGTAGACACGGAAGAAGGTCAGCGCGCCCACGAACGGATCGGTGATGATCTTGAAGGCCAGGGCCGAGAACGGGGCCTTGTCGTCGGACTTGCGGCTCAGGGCGATGGTTTCATCGTCCACGTCGGTACCGGTCACGTCCGGCACGTCGATCGGCGACGGCAGCAGCTGCACCACGCCGTCGAGCATGGCCTGCACGCCCTTGTTCTTGAACGCCGAACCGCAGTACATCGGCACGATGTCGGTGGCCAGGGTGCGCACGCGCAGGGCCTCGACGATCTCGGCCTCGGTCAGTTCTTCGCCGCCCAGGTACTTTTCCATCAGCTCTTCGCTGGCTTCAGCCGCGGCTTCGATCATGTAGGTGCGGGCCTCTTCGGCCTCCGCCTGCATGTCGGCCGGGATTTCCAGGTACTCGAACTTCATGCCCTGCGAGGCTTCRTCCCARWKGATSGCCTTCATCTTGATSAGGTCGACCACGCCCTTGAAGCCTTCTTCAGCGCCGATCGGCAGCTGCATCGGCACGGCGGTGGCGCCGAGCTTGGCCTTCAGCTGGCCCACGACCTTGGTGAAGTTGGCACCGGTGCGGTCCATCTTGTTGACGAAGGCAATGCGCGGCACCTTGTACCKGTTGGCCTGGCGCCASACGGTTTCCGACTGCGGCTGCACGCCACCGACGGCGCACAGCACGAACACCGCACCGTCGAGCACGCGCAGCGAACGCTCCACTTCGATGGTGAAGTCGACGTGTCCGGGGGTATCGATGATGTTGAAGCGGTGCTCCGGCAGGGACTTGTCCATGCCCTTCCAGAACGCGGTGGTCGCAGCGGACTGGATCGTGATGCCACGCTCCTGCTCCTGCTCCATCCAGTCCATGGTGGCAGCGCCGTCGTGCACTTCACCGATCTTGTGGCTCTTGCCGGTGTAGAACAGGATGCGCTCGGACGTGGTGGTCTTGCCAGCATCGATGTGAGCCATGATGCCGAAGTTGCGGTAACGCTCGATGGGAGTGTTGCGGGCCACGGGAGCCTCTCAATTTC
>NZ_JBFULO010000612.1:0-1733 GCF_054049855.1 Stenotrophomonas sp. P5_B8
CAGCATGATCGAGCAGAACACTGCTACGACGTCACGTGGTCGCGCACTGACAATGATCGGATTCCCGAGGTCCAAGAACAAGAAAGTATCCCCCAAGAGTTCTAATGAGAAGAGGCTTAGCCCGCGGAGGGCGCAGTACACCGATATGGAGATACTTCCCATAGAGCAGTTTGCGAAGCGTGGAATGTCAACCGCCACTCACGTAGCAATGAATCGCGATGCGAGGGCGATCGGGAGCGACGGTGCTGAAGAGAACACCATTGGTCACATTGGCCTTAGCGGAGGACCATTGATCTTTGCTGGCCTCAGTGAAGATTCTCCTCCACTGCAGCCTCAGAAGGTGGTTGGCGTGGTAATTGAGCATGGTGATGGGAGGGGGTCCGTTATTGCGCTGAGGATGTCGGTCGTGCTTCGGCTAATCGAAGATGTGATACTGCGATCGAAAACGCCAACTAACTGACGAATCCTCGTCCAAACCCTGGGCGGCGGCCTTCAGCGGCTTCTCAACTGACTCTTTTGCAAGCCGCACCGGTCGCCTTCAAGCCACCGGCGCCTCTAATAGAGACACTTGGCCAGCGGCTCTGTCGATCATTGTTTCACTACACACGGTCCTTGGCCAGCTTCTGCGGCTTTGACACACCCAAATAATCATCCCAGCATGCCAAGTCTGCACTTGGCGAATGCAACCCGATTATCACAATAACCACGTCATGGTGAGCGTCCATGACGACAAATCGCAATCTTCTGCCATATCCCTTGGAGTATGGCATCGACCAATAGCCACGCATTGTTCTGAATAGCCGCTCCGCCAGGGGGCCTGCCGCCACTGGGACGACCACAGGTTGATTCTTTTCCGGATGGATCTTCGCGCCAGAAGGAAAGTATGTTCGATGACGAAGAGGGTTGCGCCTTAGCTCTGCATAGTCGACTGAGTCGTCGAATGACTTGGCGTCGAAGGTCCAGGCGACCGGTCGCGTCCTTGTCAGCGGAATGTATAGAGTGTTGACTGACACGCCAAACGAGCTCGATTCGCTGGCGCAGGTCATCCGCAGTGAAGCGGAGCTCCTCATTCCAATGGGGTGCCACGGCATCCCATTGCGGCTCTTTTACCATTGCGCCCTCGCTCACCTAAACCTCCCTAGTTACGTTTGACTCTTTCACTTCGGGTGGGATTCTTGCGAACTGCGTGGACATTCGTGGGTCCAGCGCCACAACTGCACCCGGCCCGCCTGCTCGGCCGAACTCAGAACTGCCTTCTCTCCATGCATCCAAAACCGTTCGTCGATCAGCCCTTCGCTTCTTGTTCTGATGATATACCTCAGAAACCAAGACAAGAGGCCGGCACTGACGCATAACGCCCTGGATTTGAACTCGATACACCAGTATTTAAATGGAGCTTTCGCGTATCGCGAAAGGTGCAAATAGGAACGCGTGACTATTCGAGCAACGCTGAAATGCCGTCCCGAAGGGAAGCGAAGTTCTCTGATAAGTTGCCGACGACGACCTCGCAGACCTTCTGCAGGCAAAGTGATTTGTCCAGCCCGACATGCTTCGAAAGCTCCGCGAACTCGTTATGTTTGCCTGCTTGGAGCGAGTATTCGAGTACATCGAACACATCATCAGCATCCAACCCCAGCGCGGCCGCAGTCTGTCCAGGATGTGTCTTGCACTGCTCGATCAACCAGGCTTCCGGCCACGTAGCTCCCGGCAAATAAAGTGCGGAGGCTCTAAAC
>NZ_JBFULO010000613.1:0-1719 GCF_054049855.1 Stenotrophomonas sp. P5_B8
AGGTGAGCGCCACGAATACCCTGTTCCGCGGGGAGCCCAAGGTACTTTGCCGCTTCAACAGATGTCATTCTCGATATCTTCACATACTCCTCTCTCGTAACAAAGAAGGGGCTGTATGCGCTAATTGCGTCACTACCGGCCGTAGAGTGTGCATTCTTCGGCACAAGCTTAATCAGTTCAAATCCAGAACCGACGTTTATCACCTTAGGCAGTGAATTCCCCGAAGCCAATCCGAGCTGGGCGTATTCTTTCGCAAGAGCAGGAGTGGCCCCGGATTTCATGTATTCATTCACAAGCGCCTGAGCCTCAGGCGTCTTCATGATATCCGCTGTTACATCAAGCCCGCGCGTCGTGAACGGAGCTTGGGTATATGAAAGCTGAGGATCTGGGGCAGTGGAACTAGCAGAAAACACGCCCGGCTTCATCGTTGAAGCACGCGAGACTGCACCAAGCTGTGTCATCGCATACAACAGCTCTGCCGCTTCTGGTGAAAGCCCAGCCGCTTGGAATATCTGCCCACCCCAAGTGTTAGTAGACGTGCCGTAGACGACCGTGCGCGACCCTGCAACTGCGTTGTCATAGCCACTGACGGTCAAGTATCCCGACGCAATGCAACCGATCACCGTCTCGCAGGTTGGAATCAGCAATAGCCCCCCTGCTGCCTGGAGTCCGCCTCCAAGAGCCTGAAGGCCGCCGAGCGTCCGTGTGCCGATCTGATTTCGGGAATTCCAGTCGAAAAAGTGGTCAGTAGCGTCGTAGCCAAATAGTTGGTCTTCTGCCGCCATTCCGTTGCCGGCGGTATACAGATAGCTGTGCTGAACCTGTGCCTTCATCCACTCCCGGTCCTCTTGAGCTTCCGGGGTGCCGCCCAGCGCTTCAATGGCGGCCCAGTGAGCTCGCTCGGCACTGCCCTCCGCAAAGCCAGATGAGCACTTGACCAAAGCGCAAGCCGCGGCTGTAAGCTCTGCTTCCCTTAGCCCGCCTCCGTCGCTTAGCTCCTTGATGCGAACGAGCTCTGTCGCTGTCAGCAGCCGGTTGTTCTCGACTGAGTTCTTTGCGATACCTGCGCCAAGGGCGGCACTAGAGAGGCTTCCCCCCGCCATGCCAGCGGCCAATGCCCCGACTGCTTGCGAAAGCGCCGAAATGGTTTCCCTATCGGCGTTGGGGAATGCATTTTTCAGGAAGCCGGCGGCAAGCTCACCTCCGGCGGCGGACAACGCCCCGCCCCCCGTGGAGCCTCCGTTGAGCTCAGCAAGAACGGCACCGAGTAGTGCGTGGGAGAGCGCTTGCGCTGCGACATTTGGATCGCTGCCATGGTCGGTGTCGAACTTGCTTCCGATCAGCTGGGCCGCATACGGCGCCAACGCATTCGCAGCCAACTGCCCCCCGCCTTGGCCGGACATCCCCCCCACCAAAAGCGCGGTCACCGCTTCCAGCGCGCGGCCGTTGGCGCTGCCGATGCCCCAGCTCTTCATCTGGTCCTCGGCGGCGTTGAAGTCGCTACCGCGCTGAGTCTTCAGCTCCCACGCTTTATCCTGTGCGCTCTGCGCCTTGAACCGCGCCTTCTCCTCGTCGCTCAACTTGGAAACATAGTCGTTCTCCAGGTTGCGCATCGCCTGCCCGCCGATATCGTTTGCGATCTGCTTGCTGGTAGCCGTCACCGTACCCATCGCCGCGGCCATAGCCTGCTGATCCGCCAGCAGCTTCTCGACATTGGGA
>NZ_JBFULO010000614.1:0-1713 GCF_054049855.1 Stenotrophomonas sp. P5_B8
GGAGATCCACTTCAACAATGCGATGGTCTATGCGGCGAAGATGGATGATCCGCGATTCCTGGAAGTACTCCTGAAACATGGCGGAGATCCCAATACACGAAATTCCGCGAATGAAACCTTGATGCTGCAAGCGTTCCTGAGTGGAAACCAGTGGAAGAACATCCAGACACTGGTGCAGCATGGCGCGAAGATCAACGAGTCGAACCTCTCCAGGGGCGGTGACACCGTGCTTAGCTGGTACACGGGCCGAGGCGGCTTCGATTCTGCCTATTGGCTGCTCGAGCACGGTGCCGACCCTGCGATTTCGACGCATTCTCCGCCTGGGTCAGACATTCCGCCCCGCCAGATGATGGTCGAAGACATCTACTGGGAGATCACCACGCCCGACCTGCTGCCCTGGCAGAAGAAATGCCAGCAATGGTTGATCGCTCGCAACATCCCGCGACCGCCGATGCCCGAGCACATCCGAAAGAAGCGTGAAGCCTTCAAGTTCCCCAGCAAGGAGGAAGACATTCCACTGCTGTGATCCGGCACGCGCAGAGCACCCGCCCACAACTCACCCACCCAGCAGATGGCTCCCCGGATGCAGATGCATCCGCACCCGTGACGCCACGCATTCAATCCGGAAGTGCGTTGCCTGCACCGGCTCGCCATCCAGATTCAGGGTGATCGGCTCAGCCGCCTCGATCTCCACCCACGGCGCACGCGTGCGCTCGGCCACCTGTTCCAGCGCCCCCTGCTTGCCGCCCTTGATCAGCGCGGCGAAGGTCGAGGCGACTTCGCCGCTGAGTTCGGGGATGACCGTGACATCCAGCAGGCCATCGTCGACCACCGCGTCCGGGCACAGCACCTGTCCACCGCCGGCCTGACGGCCGTTGCCGATGCCCAGCGCGATGAAGCCGCCTTCCCAGTCGAAATCCGGGGTGCGCAGTCGCGCCCGGATCGGGTCGATCCGGCCCAGCCGCGAGATGCCGGTCACCAGGTAGGCCAGCCCGCCAAGCACCTTCTTCAGGCCTTCATCGGTCTCCACGGTGACCTCGGTTCCGAAGCCGCCGCTGGCCACGTTGGCGCACCACCAGCGCTCGCCGTCGGCGTCGATGTTGAGCAGGTCGATCGGGCGTGCCAGCGCCTRTTCGATCAGGGTCAGCGCCTCCAACGGGTCAGCCGGGATGCCGGCGGCCGTGGCGAAGTCATTGGCGGTGCCCAGCGGCACCAGGCCCAGCGACGGCAGCGCGTCGGCCGACTCGGGGCGATGGGCCAGGGTCTCGGCCACTTCGCTCAGGGTGCCATCGCCGCCGGCGGCAATGATGGTGTCCACGCCATGCTCGATGGCCTCGGCGACATAGCGCTCGGCATCGCCGTCCTCCCAGGTGACCCGCACCTCCAGCACCACGCCGCGCTCGCGCAGGGCGTGCACGGCCTCGCGCAGGTCCACGTTGCCGGTGGCCTTGCCGTTGAGGATCAGACGCCAGTGGGGATTACGCATGCAGCACGACCAGGGCAGTGGGGAAGCGCAGGCTAGCAGCGGCTACCGTGGTGCCCGGTGAACGTCATCAAACGGTCACCGGACGCCCGGAGAATGGAAGTCCATAGCAGGGACGATGGATGGAGGCAGGATCAGCCTCCGAGTATTCCCAGGGCCGCATTCCGTGAGGGTGCGGCCTTTTTTTCGACCCGCGATGAGCGCAGCCGACCAACGGTCGGCTCTACAGG
>NZ_JBFULO010000615.1:0-1709 GCF_054049855.1 Stenotrophomonas sp. P5_B8
GGCCCTGACCCTGCAGCCCGCCGATGCCGGGGCGCTGCAGCTTTCCGTCGGCAGCGTGCAGGTACCGGCCGACCAGGCCGACGCCGAGCTGTGGCTGGACAACCCCGATCCGGCGCCGTGGTCCGGCCAGGCCCGGCTGTACCGCTGGGAACAACACGAAGACGCCGAGCAGCTGCAGACGGCCGAGGACGTGGCACTGAGCCCATCGATACTGGAGATCCCGCCGGGACAGCGGCAGCGCCTGCGGGTGGTCCGGCTCGGTGCCGCGCCGGCGCAGGTCCAGCAGGCCTATCGCCTGGTGATCACGCCGGATCCGGCGCTGCCGGCGGCGACCGCGCCACGCTACTCGCTGCCGGTGTTCCTTGATCCACCCGCCGCGCCCGAGGTAGCGTCGATGCTGCAGATCCGGGTGCGGCCGGGCCCGTCAGCGCAACTGCAGCTTTACAATGGCGGCCCGCGCCACGCCCATCTGGCCGACCTGGTGTTCATCGACAGCCACGGCACCCGCCAGGTTGTGATCGCCGGGCTGGCCGGCTATGTACTGCCCTACCAGCGGCGCACCTGGACGCTCCCGGCGCGTCCGGACCACTACGCCGCCGGCCGGTTCCGGGCCCGCCTGGACCATGCGGCCGAGGCCGATCTGCCCGACCTGCCCCCGGAGATTGCAGCCTCGACGCGCAGCGGGCTATAATCGACCGGATCTCCCGCCTCGTTCGATGCGGGGAACCGTCAACACCGGACGTCACCGGTGAATCCACACCTGCCGCCCATATCCGTGCCGGGGTGCTCCGCAAGGAGTTCGGTCACGGAAGCGACAGGGAAGCCAAACCCCGGAACCACCCGCCTTGCGGCGGACCGCCCAACTATTATCCGTGGCGGCCGGTTCCCTATCAGGAGTTACTGCAATGCCCCAGGTCACCATGCGTCAGATGCTGGAAGCCGGCGTCCATTTCGGCCACCAGACCCGTTACTGGAACCCCAAGATGGGCCAGTACATCTTCGGCGCCCGCGGCAAGATCCACATCATCAACCTGGAAAAGACCGTTCCGCTCTTCAATGACGCGATGAACTTCATTTCCAGCGTCGCGCAGAAGCGCGGCACCATCCTGTTCCTGGGCACCAAGCGCAGCGCCCGCGAGTCGATCCGCGAAGAAGCCGAGCGTTGCGGCATGCCCTTCATGAACCAGCGTTGGCTGGGCGGCACCCTGACCAACTTCCGTACCGTGAAGCAGTCGGTTGCCCGCCTGAAGGAACTGGAAGCCGGCGAAACCGACGGCAGCTTCGAGAAGCTGGTCAAGCACGAAGTGCTGGGCCTGCGTCGCGAGCGTGACAAGCTGGAAGCCTCGCTGGGCGGCATCAAGGACATGAACCGTCTGCCGGACGCGATCTTCGTCATCGACATCGGCCATGAAGACATCGCCATCAAGGAAGCCAAGAAGCTCGGCATCCCGGTGATCGCCGTGGTCGACACCAACTACAACCCGGAGCTGGTGGATTACGCGATCCCGGGCAACGACGACGCCATCCGCGCTGTGCAGCTGTACGCCCGCGCTGCTGCCGACGCCGTGCTGGAAGGCAAGGCTGCTGCGCCGCACGCCGCCACCGTCCGTGAAGAAGAGTTCGCCGACGCTGCTGCCAGCGAAGAAGCCAAGCCGGCCCGCCGCGCTCCGGCCAAGAAGGCCGCTGCTCCGGCTGCTGCTGCCCCTGTC
>NZ_JBFULO010000616.1:0-1700 GCF_054049855.1 Stenotrophomonas sp. P5_B8
GGCGACACGCGCGGAAGCTGCACGGTTCGGGTTCTTGGGGTTGTTTGCCCGGCGCTCGAAGTACCGAGCGCGTCGGCTGGCACCGCGCTCCAGGCGAATCCACCACGCGAGGTCGTCGCGCAGCGCCAGGACATCGACAGGTGCGCTCATGCGTGCACCTGGACCAGGTCGGCGTTGCCGCGCTGGAGGGCGGGGCTGAACTGGCCGGCCACTGAAGCAAGGTCGGCGCTGAGCTGCAGTGCTTCTGCCTGCTCAAGGACGATGAGGGCGTCCCCGATCTTGATGACGATGGATTCGTTACGCGGACGCGCTTCCACGACGGCGTGGGAGCGATCAGTGGTGCTGATGTAGGCCATGGAAGACTCCGTGCCCCGGCCCGGATGGGCTGTTACTGGGGCGACGAACGAACATTAGCCAAAGGCTATTTGCCTGTCAATAGCCATAAGCTAACGGACGGTGCTGTTTTGAGCATGGATGGTCCATATGTTGTGGCCAACCGGGGCGCGCAGTGTCTTTGCTAAGATCAACGCCAGTTTTAGTCTAGTGAGTGAGCGCGGAAACGGATGTTCAGCGACTACATGCTCTTTATTGATGAGAGTGGCGATCATGGGCTGGAAACCATCGATCGCCATTACCCAGTCTTCGTGCTCTGCGGGGTTCTAGTGGCAAAGGAAGAGTACGTGGACGTCCTTTCCCCGGCGCTCGGACGTCTCAAGCTCAAATACTGGGGACACACGGAGGCTATCCTCCACGAGCGAGAGATTCGCAAGCCGCGGGGCGAGTTCTCTTTCTTACAAATTGCCGAGCGTCGCGATAGCTTCCATCAAGAGGTTGCTGAAATTTTCTTGGACGGTGGTTTTCAGCTGATTTACAGCGTTATTCACAAGGAAAGGTACATCCAGCGTTACGCAGCGCCACGTAACCCATACGAGTTGTCGATGAGTTTCGTGCTTGAGCGAGCTTTTCTAGAGTTGAACGATAGAGGGCATGGGGCACGTCGAACGACGGTGGTTGTTGAGTGCCGAGGGAAAAAAGAAGACGCGCAACTCAGGGTCGCATTCGACCAGATCGTCAGCGGAAACAACGCGTGCCGCCGAGCACTGCCCTTTGACTTGCTGATGGTCCCCAAGGCGGCAAACTCCGCCGGACTCCAGATCGCCGATCTTGCGGCCCGGCCGCTTGGCTCCCACGTTTTGCGGCCAAGCCAGCAAAGCAGGGCGTACGACGCGATTCGCGCAAGGATCAGGCGCTCTCCGAGCGGAACCATCCCAGGTTACGGGGTCAAGGTTAGCCCATAAAAGCGAAGGGCCCCAACGAGTTGGGGCCCAGCGCCGACCGGATATTTCCAGTCCGACTTGCGCGAAGGGTAGCGGCGGCGGCGCCAGATTGCAAGCCCCAGGCGCAAATCGTTTTCGAGGCGTTTAGAACTTGCGCAAACCAGCGTGGATAAGGGCCTTTCCAAGAATGCTCACGTCGCCTGGATCTGGCCGGTAGGCTGGGAAGTCAGTATTCACGCTGACCACGTATAGGCCGTCCCCGCGCTTCTGGAGCATCTTGATCTGCGTCTCGCCGCCGATATTGATCAGGTAGTAGTCGTCGCCGTCGAAGTAGTCGCAGGTTGTGTCGATCCAGATGATGTCACCGTCTTCCAGCTTTGGCCTCATTGACGGCCCACGGCCAGTGATGATCTTTATCCGACC
>NZ_JBFULO010000617.1:0-1680 GCF_054049855.1 Stenotrophomonas sp. P5_B8
GCCAGAAGCTGAGCGAGTTGACGAACGGGAAGGCCACGTCGCGCGCGCCGATCTGCAACGGCACCACCACGTTCATCAGGCCGGTGATCAGCGGCATCGCCACGAAGAAGATCATGATCACGCCGTGGGCGGTGAAGACCTGGTCGTAGTGGTGCGGAGGCAGGAAGCCCTCTGCCCCGCCGGCGGCGAGCGCCTGCTGGGCACGCATCATGATCGCGTCGGCAAAGCCGCGCAGCAGCATGACGAAGGCGACGATGAGGTACATCGCRCCGATCTTCTTGTGGTCGACCGAGGTGAACCACTCTTTCCAGAGATAGCCCCACAGCTTGAACTTGGTGATCAGGGCCAGCACCAGCAGGCCACCGATGCCCGCGCCGATCAGCGTGGTGATGATGATCGGGTCATGCGGGATGTCGGCAAATGTCAATTTACCCAGCGGATTCATGCTCATTCTCCCGAGCCAGCGTGACCGGCGTGACCGGCGGCGGCGTGCTCGTCTGCAGTGCGGTCGGCGTGCTCATCGACGGCGCCCGCGGCATGCGCGTGCGTGTCATCGGCATGCACGTCGGCCGCGTGGCCGGCAGCATCGTGGCCTTCGGCGGTCATCGGCATGTCGTGGCCGGCGTGGCTTTCGCCCGCGGCACCGTCATGGCCCATCGCCTTGTGGTCGTGCTTCATGCCGTAGTGCTGGTTGTCACCCATGTGGCGGGCGATGACCCAGTCGAACAGGCCGGCTTCGGTGGTGCCGTAGTAGGTCACCGGATGCCAGTCGTGGTTCTTTTCGGCCACCAGCGCGTTGAAGGCGGTCTTGTCCAGGGTTGCCGCGTCGCCGCGGACCTTGGCCAGCCACTGCTGGTACTGCTCTTCGCTGACCGAATGGGCAGTGAAGTGCATCTTGCTGAAGCCCGCGCCGCTATAGTGCGAGGACATGCCCGGGAACTCGCCGGTTTCGTTGGCGATCAGGTGGAGTTTGGTCTCCATGGCCGTCATCGAGTAGATCATGCTGCCCAGGTGCGGGATGAAGAATGCATTCATCACCGAATCGGACGTGATCTTGAAGTTCAGCGGGGTATCGACCGGGAAGGTGATCTCGTTGACCGTGGCGATCTTCTCTTCCGGATAGATGAACAACCACTTCCAGTCCAGCGAAATGGCTTCGATCACCACCGGCTTCTTGTCCGAGTCCAGCGGACGGTACGGATCCAGCGCGTGCGAGGAACGCCAGGTCAGCACGGCCAGCACCAGCACGATCATGCACGGAATCGACCACACCACCACTTCGATCGCGGTGGAGTGCGACCACTTCGGCTCGTAACGGGCCTTGGTGTTGGTCGCACGGTACTTCCACGCGAAGGTCAGGGTCATGATGATGACCGGCACGACGACCAGCAGCATCAGCACGGTAGCCGTGATCAGCAGCGTCTTCTCATCGTGGCCGATCTGGCCCTTGGGGTTGAGGATGGCCGAGTTGCAGCCCGTGAGGAACACGGACAGTGCAAACAGCAGGCCCGGACGCAAGAAGCGTCCAAGGGGGTTCAACGGAATCATCGGTCGATCCAATTGCGTAGGGAATGCCAGGTCAAGCGCGGCCCGCCCGGCCAAAAGGCTGGATGTGCCGGTCCAAGGGGACAGGCACGAGGGACGATCATGTCAGCCTTCCAATTTTAGGCCGTCATGCAT
>NZ_JBFULO010000618.1:0-1679 GCF_054049855.1 Stenotrophomonas sp. P5_B8
TCATTACGCTCGGTGGCTCCGAGGGTGGTATTGAGAGCGCAAACATGTACGCCGCGTGGCTTGCCTCTCATGGGTTCCTGGCCATGTCAGTGGCTTACTACCGCATGCCTGGCTTGCCCAAGGACCTCGTGCGGGTTCCGATTGATCCCGTTTCGGTGGCGGTGGATTGGCTGCAAGAGCAAAGCTACGTCGACGCGTCTGGAATAGGTGTGTTGGGAGGGTCCTGGGGCGGGACGATTGCGATGGCCGCCGCGTCGCATGACCAGCGCCTGCGCGCCGTGGTCTCGATAGTGGGAAGTCCAGCGCCCTTCCGAGGCATACGGCGAGATATCGCACCAGCCGATTTCCGTGCGGTCGATGAGCCCGGTCTGACCTTGAAGGGGAAAGATCTGCCCTTCCTGCCGTATATGGAGGATTCGCGATGGTTTGATGAGGAAGACGCTACGGCACAGTCAGCGTTGAAATCTGCCATGTTGCCGATCGAGAAGATCAACGGCCCGCTCATGCTCGTAGCAGCGGGAGACGATCAGCTTGGTCTCTCTGGTGAGATGGCGGCGGTGGCGAGTGGCTATCTGGCGAATCATCATCGTGATAAGCCGGACGAGATCGTCTATTTCAGTGATGCCGGGCACTTGATCTCCCTGTTCTGGCAGCCAACCACGTATCGACACGACCTAGGTCCTCACCTCCAAGTGGGCGGCACTCCCAAGGGCTATGCGCGCGCGGATCGCGAGGGTGGTGCGGCTGTCATCCGATTCCTGCGAGCGGCACTGAAAAGTGAACGTGACTCGCTCCCCTCGTCGAAGTGAACGAATCGGCAGTTCACCCTGCGCAGGCCGAGCGCCAAGCTCTCGGGCTCTGCGGTTGACCGGGTTTTGGAGGAACACGTGATCCCCAACGTTTTGAGCATTGCAGGAACAGACCCCACCGGCGGCGCCGGCATTCAAGCAGACCTTAAAGCGTTCTCAGCGCTGGGTGCCTATGGCATGACTGTCATTGCTGCCGTTGTCGCCCAAAACACCCAAGGTGTCCGGCGATTTGTAGCGCTTGACCCCGATTTCGTGCAGGCACAGCTTGAGGCTGTCTTCGATGACGTGCGCGTGGATGCAATCAAAATTGGCATGGTTGCCAACGCGGGCGTTGCCCGAGCCATCGCCAAGACGCTCCGTGAGCGTGCCACGTGCCCTATTGTTCTGGATCCAGTGATGGTGGCCAAAAGTGGTGACCGCCTCTTGGAGGAAGACGCGGTTGCGGTGCTGAGAGATGAGCTGCTCCCGCTATGCACGATCGTCACTCCCAACTTGCCCGAGGCCAGTGATTTGCTTGGTGTACCGGAGGCCGCCAGCATTGAGCAGATGCATCAAACCCTGGATGCAATGGTGAATCTTGGGAGCGAGTGGGTGCTGTTGAAGGGCGGACACCTGAAGGGTGCTGAGAGCACTGACCTGCTGGCCGGACATGGAGGGAGGTGGACCTTCAACGCACCGAGGATCGCCACGCGCAACACGCATGGAACCGGCTGCACGCTATCGGCGGCACTTGCCGCGTTGATTCCCAAAATGCCCGTAGCCGATGCAGTAGGGGAGGCGAAGGCCTATCTAAGCGGTGCGATAAGCGCAGCTGAGAAGCTCGACGTAGGCCAGGGTCAGGGTCCTGTCCACCACTTCCACGCCTTGTGG
>NZ_JBFULO010000619.1:0-1677 GCF_054049855.1 Stenotrophomonas sp. P5_B8
GCGTATAGGCGGCCAGCACCTCCAGGGTTTCCATCTTTTCGCTGTAGCTCAGCCGCACCTGGCTGAACTGCTCGACCGCCGACTTGGTCTTGAGCAGGATGTCGTACTCTTCGGTCTGGGTGTTGCCCGCGTCCGGGCGCACCACGTAATCGGCACGGTAACGCACGAAGCTGAAGTTGTTGCTGGCCTGCGCCTCGGTCGGCGTGCCCTGCCCGCCCGGCGTGCCGGATGCGGCCGAGGCTGGCACCGGGGCGGGTGCTGAAGGCGACGACTGCGTATCGGCGCGCGCCAGGGCCGGCGCGAAGGCCAGGCCGCCCAACACCAACCACAGCATMGACTTCATTGCGGGTTCCTTGTGCAGGCGGGTGCGGGCGAGAGGGGGCGGTCGAGGCGTGCAACACAACCGCGTGCGGGGTGAGCATCGAAAGGGGCAATGCACGCATCGCCCCCCCTTCCACGATCTCGCGCCGTTACTTCGGCGGCGGCGGCGCCAGCACGCTGCGGTCGCCATTATGTTCGGGCGGACTGACCACGCCGGCCATTTCCATCGCTTCGATCAGGCGCGCGGCGCGGTTGTAACCGATCTTGAGCCGGCGCTGCACGCCGGAAATCGACGCGCGGCGGGTTTCGGTGACGATGCGCAGCGCCTCGTCATACAGCGGATCGGATTCGTCGCCGCCGCCGCTGCTGGCCTCGGGCAGGCCACCGGCGCCTACTACCACGCCATCGCCCATCATCTGCACTTCGTCCAACACACCGCTGATGTAATCGGCCGGGCCGCTGGCCTTGAGGTGCTCGACCACGCGGTGCACTTCCTCGTCGGACACGAACGCACCGTGGACGCGATCGGGCAACGCGGTACCCGGCGGCAGGTACAGCATGTCGCCGTGGCCCAGCAGGGTCTCCGCACCGGACTGGTCCAGAATGGTGCGCGAATCGATCTTGGAACTGACCTGGAAGCCGATGCGGGTGGGAATGTTGGCCTTGATCAGGCCGGTGATCACATCTACCGACGGGCGCTGGGTGGCAAGGATCAGGTGGATGCCGGCCGCACGTGCCTTCTGCGCCAGGCGCGCGATCAGTTCTTCAACCTTCTTGCCGACGATCATCATCATGTCGGCGAATTCGTCGATGAAGATCACGATGAACGGCAGCGTCTCCAGCGGGCGCGGCGCTTCGCCCAGTTCCGGATTCGGCTTGAACAACGGGTCCATCATCGGCTGCCCGGCGTCCTCGGCATCCTTGACCTTCTTGTTGAAGCCGGCCAGGTTGCGCACGCCCACCGCGCTCATCAGCTTGTAGCGCCGTTCCATTTCGGCCACGCACCAGCGCAGGCCGTTGGCGGCTTCCTTCATGTCGGTCACCACCGGCGCCAACAGATGCGGAATGCCCTGGTAGACGCTCAGCTCGAGCATCTTCGGGTCGATCATCAGCATCCGCAGGTCTTTGGGCGACGCCTTGTACAGCAGGCTGAGCACCATGGCGTTGACCGCCACCGACTTGCCCGAACCGGTCGTGCCTGCCACCAGCAGATGCGGCATGCGCGCCAGGTCGGCCACGGTCGGGCGCCCGGCGATGTCCTTGCCCAGGGCAAGGGTCAGCGGACTGGTCGACTTGTCGTACTCCTTGGAGCGCAACAGTTCGGACAGGTAGATCATTTCGCGGGTGACGTTGGGG
>NZ_JBFULO010000620.1:0-1672 GCF_054049855.1 Stenotrophomonas sp. P5_B8
GCCCAAGGGGCGCGTCGTGGAAATCTATGGTCCGGAGTCCTCCGGCAAGACCACCCTGACCTTGCAGGCCATTGCCGAATGCCAGAAGAAGGGCGGCACCGCAGCCTTCATCGACGCCGAGCATGCCCTCGACCCGATCTACGCCGCCAAGCTGGGCGTGAACGTGGACGACCTGCTGCTGTCGCAGCCGGATACCGGTGAGCAGGCGCTGGAGATCGCCGACATGCTGGTGCGCTCCAGCTCGGTGGACATCGTGGTGGTCGACTCGGTCGCTGCGCTGACGCCCAAGGCGGAAATCGAAGGCGAAATGGGCGACCAGCTGCCGGGCCTGCAGGCCCGTCTGATGAGCCAGGCGCTGCGCAAGCTGACCGGCAACATCAAGCGCTCCAACACCTTGGTGGTGTTCATCAACCAGCTGCGCCACAAGATCGGCGTGATGATGCCGGGCCAGAGCCCGGAAGTGACCACCGGCGGCAACGCCCTGAAGTTCTACGCCTCGGTGCGCCTGGACATCCGCCGCATCGGCGCGATCAAGAAGGGCGATGAGATCATCGGCAACCAGACCAAGATCAAGGTCGTCAAGAACAAGCTGGCGCCTCCTTTCAAGCAGGTCATCACCGAGATCCTCTACGGCGAAGGCATCAGCCGCGAGGGCGAGCTGATCGACATGGGCGTGGAAGCCAAGCTGGTCGAGAAGGCCGGCGCCTGGTACAGCTACGGCGATGAACGTATCGGCCAGGGCAAGGACAACGCCCGCGGCTACCTGCGCGACAACCCGCAGATTGCCCAGCGCCTGGAAGCCGAGCTGCGCGAGAAGTTCCAGCCGGAAGAAGCCGCGCGTGAAGGCGGCGACGACGTCGAAGACGACGCCGAATGAGTTTCCTGCGGGGCAGGGCGGCGCCGTCAGTGACGCCAGCCCTGTCCCGCGGTTTCCGTATTCCCCCGACGGGGGGAGCGCCAAGGACGGCGCATTTGATTGAAGGTCGCCATGTCCGAGTCCGACGCCCCGGCCCCGCGCCGCAAACGCCGTGTCAGTGAGCAGACCCCCGTCCAGCGGGCGTTGGCCCTGCTGGTGCGCCGCGAGCATTCGCGCAAGGAGCTGACCCGCAAGCTGCAGGCGCGTGGCATCGAGAACGACGCCGCAGTGGCTGCGGTCGACAAGCTCAGCGAGGCCGGCTGGCAGGACGACACCCGCTTTGCCGAGAACCTGGTCCGCATTCGCGCCAACACCGGCTATGGCCCGATCCACATCCGCGCCGAACTGGGCACCCATGGGCTGGACAGCGACCAGATCGCCGTCGCCATGGACACCTTTGAAGGCGACTGGAACGAAAACGCGCGTGACCTGGTCTGCCGTCGCTTCGGCGAGGCCGGGCCGCAGGAGCTGGCGCAACGGCGCAAAGCCGCCGATCTGCTGGCCCGTCGCGGGTTCCCGGGGGACAGCATCCGCCTGGCGACCCGTTACGACCCGGAGGACTGAGCGCCCCGGGCCTGATACCCTTTGTGGTTTCGGCGGTCCTGCTGTTGACACCCGGCCATTGGGGCTGCGTGCCATGGACTGACCGGCCCGCATGAAGCCAGCCCCCCATGAACGCATCCGTCAATTTCACTACCTCCCAGATCCGCAGCGATTTCCTTGAGTTCTTCAAGGGCAAGGGCCACACGATCGTGC
>NZ_JBFULO010000621.1:0-1671 GCF_054049855.1 Stenotrophomonas sp. P5_B8
CAGCAGGAGGGGGCGCCGGCCTTCATCTTTCTCCCAGCAGAGGCCGGCCCGGACACTGTGACCCACGCGATAGCCGCCGGCGCGAAGGGATTTCTACACAGACGCTGTAGCAGCCAAGAGCTGTTTCGCGCGATCGATTGCATCATGGACGGATGCACGTATGTAGCAGCCAGCTTTCTTGCCTCGCAGGCGGAAGCGGAAGCTGCAGCCCCCAAGAGACGGCAGGCGATGCTGACCGCCAAGCAATTGCAGGTCCTGGAGCACGTGGCTTTGGGCATGAGGGCCCAAGATGTCGCGCAGAAGCTTCATCTTTCCACGCGCACGGTGGAATCCCACAAACGCGCCATCATGCGTCAACTGAATGTGGGCAACTCGCTGGAGATGGTTCGAGTGGCCCGGGAAGACGGAATTCTGACTTGAGCGTTCCCTGATACAGAAAAGGCTCGGCCTGGACGGCCGAGCCCTTGGCTCGTCAACGCTTGGGAAGCTTACTCTTCCTCGTCCTTGCCACCCTGCTGACCGGACCGCTCGCGCTTGCCGTTCTGGTCCTGCTGCTGTTGACCCTGGCGCTGGGTATCGCGATCCTGCTGCCCCTGCTGCCCCGGCTGGTTCTGCTGACCCGGTTGGTTCTGGCCGGGATTCGGACTCTGCTGATTCTGATTGCCCATGATCATTCTCCGTGTTCGGCATCACCATGAAGCCGATGGGCAAACCCTACGTTGCTATCAGTTAGGTTTCCGTAGCCTGACAGGTGCACACCTAGACAGGCCGCGCACCTTCCTAACTCGTTCACCATCCGAGCGGGATGGGCCTTTACGTTGTCGGAGGGGCCTGGACCGACCAGAACTCGGCCAGCAGACGCAGGCCTGGGTTGTGCTCAGCATCTTCTTCCAAGAAGGGGTGACTGCGCTCGCTCCAGCGTGCGGCTTCTATCTTCTGGATCATGGACGCGTCGGCATGCTGGCAAGCCATCGACCAGTTCCAGAAGTAGCGTTCTGGCACTTCACCACTGGTGAGCACCCGGATATCCGCATGCCGCTTGGACTGCTTGATGCGGTCAAAAACCGAGGCAACTCCCTCCTCGGGGCCTTCCAGGTATTGGAGAAAAGTTGTGCCGTCGTAGAGCAGCACCCCCGTCACATCCGCCATTCGATTTTGGGCCGACGCGTCGACGAGGATCTCTTCCAAATCCGAATTGTCGAGATTTGAAGAGGAGCGGCTGGCGTAGGCCAAGGCGTAAATAGGCGGGCTGTCGGTCATTCCCGCTATGATATCTCAGCGACTTCGGCCAACGGAGMGGAGTCCGCTGCCGGCGAATGGAACGCTGAATTGTTCACATAGAAGCCCTCATCGGATTGATCGGGCCCGTGAAAGGTTGATCATGGCTAGGGTGCCCATTGCTTGAGGGCTGAGCGCCACGATGCACAGATAGAGGAGATGCCGACGTGCTTGTCACTGAAAGATTCATCATCACCAATGTCACCGAGGCCAAGCGTTTGACGACCAGTGCAGTTGCTGAGCAGCCCGTATGGCCTGGGGCTGAAAGCATGGACATCGAGTGTCTGTCCTGCCACGGTCGCTGGGTGGCAGTGCTGACCGGGGCGGACGGCCTCGACCGTCGAGAGGGCGCAACCATCGTTTGTTGCCCAAAGTGTGGAGCAGCCGAACCGG
>NZ_JBFULO010000622.1:0-1660 GCF_054049855.1 Stenotrophomonas sp. P5_B8
CCTCCAGCGCTACCTCTCGGAGCACATCATCAACCAGCTGCCTTCCTTGCTTGGATAGACCAACAAAGTAGATGTATCTGTACTCAATGGTTCCAGTCAGACCGAGCTTGATGTGATCAGCTAGCGAATGAAAGCGCGGATGGAAGTAGTCCACGAACTCATCGTGTTCGGGATAGTCCAGTGCGCATGGCGGAATAGGCTGATAGCACCCATCTCCCTTGATGCGGTTGCATCGCTCGCACGCAACCGAGATGTTCCAGAAGTGAAAAGAGAAACGGCCGTACACTGATGCCGGAAGGACGTGCTCCAGCTGCCTAGCGTGGCCGCCACGTGGCATGGACTGGCCGCAATAACAGCAGTTGTCTCTCTGAAGTCCAGACAAGTGAGCTCTCAGCGCAGACATAATTGATATGCCTGTGATGTTCGCGTGGGTTCCCGTCCATGTGGTGCCTCGTAGATTCGACCATTCATTGGCGGCGCTATGGCGCGCCGCGGCGTCAAAGAATTTCTCGCGTTCGAGAATCTCCTGTACGTCAGTCCTGTTCCTTACGACATCGTGGCACACTGCTAAGTATGCCGCTTCCTCGTCGATCTTGACGCGGCTGCCAGGTAGTGTCCTCAACGTGCACCCTCCTCTTCGGTAGCATCGGGTACGGCGCTCGTCAGCTCCTGTAATGCTTGGCGAGCAGTCCGGATAACCATGAGACTTCGCTCAATTCCTGCCTCATCAAGCTGATCAGACGCCTCGCGAACCCGCCGGCGCATCTCACCAAGCTCGCTCAAAAGTGGACGCAGTTCCTCCTTATGCGGAGTCTGTCTATTCATGATCCCAATAGCGTCAGCAACGATCACAGCGCAGCGCTCATGGACCATACGGTTGTTGGCTGTATGAGTATGAAAGCCGTTGAAGAGGACGCTCTCGACGGACCTTCSATCGGAAGGTTTAATGGGAGTAAGGCGCTGCTTACTCGCGGAAAAGCAAAAGCTCTGACCGTCAGAGACGCTCGAGATCAGTAAGGGCGAATGTGTGGCGACTAGTATGCTGCATGAGAATGCGTGGCTGATCACGGAGAGTACTCTCGGTAGAACTCTCTGCCAGCCCACGTGGAGACTAATCTCGGGCTCGTCCACAAGGATCAAACATTGCTGATCTGCATGCGCTATGATCTTAACAACCAAGCTCACAATCTGCTGTTCGCCAGAACTGAGATCATGGAACGGTGTGATGACACCGTTTGACTCTGAACGCATGAGGGCAATCTGCATGCCTGCTACATTGATGTTCTCGGTTAGCTCCTGATTGAGAGAGGCATCACCTCCTACCTCGATCGTGCGCTCAAAGATCCGGTCTCTATGCGCGTTCATGCCACTCCCTGAAGACTTCAGCGGCATCAAGTAGCGGCGGGCATTGAAATCTATGAGGCCGAGCACGTCGTTGAAAACACCAAGGCGCGTAGGGCAACGATGAATCTGGATGAATTTACGACAGACGTCAGTCGCGAATCTCTTCAGGTTTGCCGTCTGCTCTGAGGTGCGTGCACCCTCATAGATGAAACTCTCAAATCCTGGGGAGAGGTCCTTCTTTAAGGGAAATCGGTCTGAAGTGCTGCAGGAAATGCCGATAGTCTTACGTTCGTGGCTGCTGGAAGTGTGTGCAATC
>NZ_JBFULO010000623.1:0-1656 GCF_054049855.1 Stenotrophomonas sp. P5_B8
CCGTTGAACGGGTCCATCACCAGCATTCCGTCATCGACCGGCAGCCGGACCAGGAAATGCCCCGGGAAGGACACCCCGTCCAGCGGAATGCCGAGCCGGCGCGCGACTTCCATCTGCACCAGCGCCAGCGAGATCGGGTTGCCCAGGCGGCGTTCGAATACCTGGTTGAGATAGCTGTTGCGCGGGTCGTAATACTCGCCGTGGTCGCCGCCGTAGCCGAGTTCGTCGAACAGATGGCGGTTGACCGCGGCGATCTTCAGCGGCCAATGCTCGATCGTGTCCACCTCGGTGCGCAGGTGGTCGGCATGGCTCTGCAGCAGCGCGTCGTAGACCTTCGGGTCCAGGTCGGGGTACTCGTCGCGGGCAATCAGCAGCGCGGTGGGCAACAGCGGCAACGCCTCGTCGTCCAGCTCGGCCAGTGAATCCCACGTCGGCAATGTCATCTGCCCCTGCATGGCTACAGACTGGCGACAAACGCAACCGGTTTCAAGGGCTTCAGCGCCGGATCACGCCCGCCGGTAGAGCCGACCGTTGGTCGGCTGAGCGGGAGCGTTGAGGAGGGCCAGGGGCGGCCGACCAACGGTCGGCTCTACCCCGGGCGGGGGCGCGGTGTCAGCGGTCGGCGATGCCTGGGCCGAAGGTGATCTCGGTGCCGTCCTTCAGGCCGAGCTTTTCGGCCTGGCCGGCGTTGAGTTCGAGCACGTAGCGGGCCGGGCCGCTGCTGGGATAGGGCGGGCAGCGGTCGCCGGCCGAACACGGCGGCACGTCGCGCTGCTGGCTGACGAGGTGGCGCTGGTCGTCGAAGTACAGGATGTCCAGTGCGATCTTCGTGTTCTTCATCCAGTACGCCTGCAGCTCTTCGCGCTCGTGCAGGAAGAGCATGCCGTGGTCGGCGGGCATCTGGTCGCGGAACATCAATCCGCGTGCGCGGCTGGCGTCATCGGTGGCCAGTTCCACCTGGTAACGGGCACCGCCCAGTTCCACCCAGTGGCGGGCGCCGGTGCTGGCGCAGCCGGTCAGGGACATCAGGAGCAGCAGTGGCAGCAGGCGGATCAACGACATCGGGTCTACCTCGGAAGGAAAAAAGGCCGGCCATCGCTGGCCGGCCACGGAATCAGAACACCTTGGGCGGCTGTCCGCCGACGATCACCACATCGGCCGGGCGCCGGGCGAACAGGCCCACGCTGACCACGCCGGGCAGCTGGTTGAGCTCGCGCTCCAGCTTGACCGGATCGGTGATCTCCAGGTGGTGGATGTCCAGGATCGCATTGCCGTTGTCGGTGACCACGCCTTCGCGCCAGGCCGGCTGGCCGCCGGTCATTTCCATGATCCGGCGCGCGATCAGGCTGCGTGCCATCGGGATCACTTCCACCGGCAGCGGGAAGCGGCCCAGCACCGGCACCTGCTTGCTCGGGTCGATGATGCACACGAAGCGCTCGCTGGCCTCGGCGATGATCTTCTCGCGGGTCAGCGCGGCGCCGCCGCCCTTGATCAGGCACTTGTTGCCGTCGCACTCGTCGGCACCGTCCACGTACAGCGACAGGTTGCCGGTGTGGTTGAGTTCCATCACCTCGATGCCGTGCGACTTCAGCTGGGCGGTGCTCTGCTCCGAGCTGGACACGGTGCCCTTGATGCGGTGCTTGATACGGGCCAGGC
>NZ_JBFULO010000624.1:0-1650 GCF_054049855.1 Stenotrophomonas sp. P5_B8
GGACCTGCGCCACCAGGAACGCACGCTGCGCAGCGTGCGCGCCCTGGCAGATGCCGGTGCCTGCGTGATCGTGGTGCTGCACGATCTGAATCTGGCGGCCGGGCATGCCGACCGCATCGTGCTGCTGGAACAGGGCAGGGTAGCGGCGGACGGCACCCCGGCGCAGGTGCTGACCGAAGCCCACTTGGGTCGCGTCTACCAGCAGCCGGTGATCGTGCTGCAGCACCCGCAGCGCGGCGTGCCGTTGGTAGTGGTCGCCGACCCACCGTAGAGCCGACCGTTGGTCGGCTGCGCGGCATCCCCGATCAACGCCACCGTCCGGCGATGGACTGTTTCGCCGGGCGTTGGCCCGCACCCCCGGCGACCCGCCGACGCCTCATTACCAGCCGAACGTCGCCGTCGCCATGACCGTGCGGCCGCTGCCGTAGTAGCACGAGGACACGCCGGTGCAGGTGGACACAAAACGCTTGTCGGCCAGGTTGCTGGCGTTGAGCGCGAGCTGCACATGGGTGCTGCCGATCTGGCCGAGGTCATAGCGCAGCGCCGCATCGAACAGCGTGTAGGACCGAATGCGGTACAGGTTGGCGCTGTCGCCATAACTGACGCCGTTGTAGCGCGCACCCGCCGCCAGGCTCAGCCCGCGCAGCGCACCGTCCTGGAAGGTGTAGTCCGCCCAGAACGAGGCGCTGTAGTCGGGCACCATCGCCAGCGCTTTGCCTGCGTATGCGGCCGAGCGGGTCATCTCCGAGTCCATGCGCGAGGCCGCGCCGATCAGGCTGAAGCCGTCGATCGGGGTGATCCGGGCTTCCAGTTCGATGCCGCGCACGCGGCCTTCGTCACCCTGGATCGAACAGGTGGCGGTGCCGGTCGCGCCGCAGTTGCGATGGCTGGCCACCGGGTCGTCGACGATCATGTTCTGCTGGCGCAGGTCGTACACGGCCAGGGTGACCAACCCATCCACCGAGGCCGGCTGGTACTTCAGGCCCGCTTCCCACTGCGACCCGGTAACCGGTTCGAGGGCGGTGAGGGTGAAGCTGTCCAGCGGCGACTTGGTCGACGGCTGGAACGATTCGGCGTAGCTCACATACGGGGTGAGGCCGTTGTCGAACACATACAACAGTCCGGCACGGCCGGTGAAGGCTTCGCTCTTGATCACGCTGTGGCCGCCGGGGGTGGAGATGCCGGTGGCGATGTTGCGGTTGGCGCTGGTGCTGTCGTCCTTGGTCCAGTCGTAGCGGCCGCCCAGGGTCAGCCGCCAGTTGGCCAGTGCGATCTGATCCTGCAGGTACACGCCGCTCTGGCGGTTGACCCCGGCCGTCGGCGTTTCAGTGCTGACCGTGGGTGCGTAGGTGGAATACACCGGGTTGAAGATGTCGATCGGGCGCGGACTGCTCATCGCGCTGCGTACCCCTTCCCAGTCGGCGCGCTGCCAGTCCCAGCCGAGCAGCACGGTGTGYTCGGCCGCACCGATGGCAAAGCGTGCCTGCAGCCGGGTGTYGAAGGTGTCCCCCTCCGAATCGCCGGTGCCCATGACGCCGCGACGGTTCTGCGTGCGGCCATCGGCGTTGAGTGCACCGAAGGTCACCACGCCGCGGTACAGCGAATCCACGTGGGTGCGGCGCGCGTTCTGCGTGAGCGTGAGGTGGTCGT
>NZ_JBFULO010000625.1:0-1648 GCF_054049855.1 Stenotrophomonas sp. P5_B8
GCGATGAAGAGCTGGGGCGTCGGCATCGTTAAGGCACCCACGGCCGTCAGGGCGTGCCGCAGCTGTGCTTGTGCCAAGCGGGTGCCCCAAGGCSCTACGGTCGCTCCTGTTATGGCCACAGGCTTTCCCGCGAAGGCTGGACCGGCTGCGCCGCTCCGGGAAAGCCAGTCGATGGTGTTCTTCAGGACGCCTGGCAGAGACTGGTTGTACTCGGGCGTGGCTATGAGTATCGCGTCAGCTGCCGCGATGGCCGCGCGCAAACGAGCAACCCCGCCTAGTCCGCGTTCCCCCGTGGCCTCTAGATCCTCGTCAAACATAGGAATGTCGGCAATGGTGTCGTGCACCTTCAAGATCATCTGAGGCGGTGCCATCTGGGCGGCCGCATTCAAGAGTTGTCGGTTGTAGCTGTCCCGTCTCAGACTGCCAGCAACAGCGAGGACGTGGATTGAAGTAGCGGGGTATGCCATGGGGTGGCTCCTTGGGTATCAAAGCAAAAGAAGGGCCGCAGCCGTGATCAACGCAGCGCCCATCGCTCGGTCGAATCGACGCTGCGATTCAGGTGTGCGCAGAATCCCGGCAAGACGGCGACCTGCTACCGCCCACAAGAGCAGGCATGCGGTGGGAATCACCACAAAGATGGGCGCCAGCCAGGCAAACGTCATTGCCCCACCCATTGGTGGAAACGCGGCAACGAGGGACAGAACCATCACCCAGCTTTTGGGGTTCAAGAACTGGAACACAAACACGCCATAGAACCCAGCTGGCAGGGGAGAGTCTTTGCCTGGGCTCGCCGAGCCACGCATCATTGTGAGTCCTAGCCAAGCTAGGTAGGTGGCGCCCGCAATGGCGACACCCAAACGAAAATGAGGCGTCGTTAGCACGGCAGAACCCGCCGCAATGGTGCCTGCCAGCATCGCGATTCCCCCGCAGACAACGCCACCAATGGCCGGCCAGGGGCGGGAGCCGTCCCCAGCCGCTGCTGCCCGAAGCACCACGATATTATTCGGCCCCGGGCTTAATGCAGCCACGAATACCACGCCCGCAGCACCGGCGAATGAGTTGAAGATCATAGGGTTGCGCCTTCATCTGATACCCCCATTCTTGAGCCAGATACTGGTGCGCGCCTGCACCGACCTGGTCTATTCTTTAGGCCATGGACCGCTTGCCTCTCAATGCCCTTCGCGCGTTCGCTCTGGCATGTGCCCACGGTGGTGTGCGGGCGGCGCTCGCGAACTGGGCGTTTCCCATTCCTCCGTCAGTCGTTACCTCGCCGAGCTCGAGGCTTGGATGGGCATACCACTTGTTGAGCGCGATTCCGGGTCCTGGGCCCCTACGCCCCAAGGCGCGCAACTGGCTAGCGGTCTGCAAACCCAGCTGCTGGAGATGGCCAACGCCGTCGAGGCGGCCCGCGAGGCGAACTCCGTCTGTTCAGTGACAGTGGGCGTCGCGCCGTCCTTTGCCACCCGGTGGCTGCTTCCCCGGCTGCCTTCCCTTGCGCGAGCGCATCCAAGAGTGGAGTTGTCCGTGCTGGTCAATCAGCGCGTGGACAACTCGTTCCAGGACGTGGACTTGGCGATCCGCATGGGTAGAGGCCCTTGGCCTGGATTGCAATGCGAGCCCCTTATGGATGAATTGCTTTATCCGGTTG
>NZ_JBFULO010000626.1:0-1646 GCF_054049855.1 Stenotrophomonas sp. P5_B8
CTCCTTGGATGCGGTCCTTTCTGGACGCTTCGACGGGTTTGACATCAAGGACCTTTCCCGCGCCGGCCTAGCCCGCAATGGCCTGGACGCTACTGCCTTGGAGGACCGCGATGACGGGCTCGACGCCGGCGTGGCCGCCAGCTGGCGAGGGCGGGCCGGGGAGCTGAAGGTCAGCGCCTTGGCCGACGTAACCGACACCAGTGGGGGTTACGAGCTTGCTGTGGACTACGGCTATGCCCTGCAATGGGGGCGCACCACGGTCGTGCCTGGTGCCGGGGTTCGATGGATGTCCAAGGATCTGGTCAACTACTACTACGGGACCCTGGACGAAGAAATCAGTCGGGGCGTGGCAAGCTACCAGCCCGGCTCAGCGCTGGTTCCCCAAGTCAGCGTGGGCTTCTCCCGCCCATTGGGGGGCAAATGGCGGGTGCTCGGCGGCGTGGACTACAAGTTCCTGCCGAACGAACTGGTGGACAGCCCCCTTTTGGAGCCCGACTCGAACGGGTCCGCCGGGGTGCGCTGTGGAATATCCCGGAGCTTCTGATCGTTCATACTAAAACCTGAGCCCCCATGGTCCCCTCCGTGCCCGCCCCGGCCGTTTCCAATCGAATTGCCTTGGTTGAGGATCATCCACGCTTGGCCAGCTTGGTCGAGCGTGGACTGGGGGCTGCAGGCATCGCCGTGGACACGTTCGCCACCTTGGAGGCCGCCTGGCACGGGCTGCTGCGCCTTCCTTACGCGCTGGCCATCGTAGATCGCGGGTTACCCGATGGCGACGGCTTGACCCTGATCCGAAGGTTGCGCGCGGCGGACAATCAGCTCCCGTGCCTGATGCTGACCGCCAAGGACGCGCTGCATGATCGCGTGGCCGGGCTGGACGCGGGGGCCGACGACTACCTGCCCAAGCCCTTTGCCATAGAAGAACTCACAGCGCGCGTGCGAGCGCTGATGCGACGGCCCGCAGAGTTCCGCGAGCTTCATCTCAGCTACCACGGTCTTCAGATCCTGCCCGAACTCAGCTGCATGCGACACCAGCAAGAGCAGATCAGTCTGGCACCGGCAGAGCTGCAACTCATCATCCTGATGGTGAGGGCCGCCGGCCAAGTGGTCCGCCGCACCGCACTGGAGGCTGCCGCTTGGGGCGTTTCAGACGCTGTCACCCCCAATGCCTWGGACGTCGCTTTGCACCGCCTACGGAAAAAGCTTGCTGCGATTGACGCCCCGCTTGCCCTCATCAACGTGCGCAATTTGGGCTTCTCTCTCCTCCCCTCCGATGCTGCCGCGTAGCCTGACCGCGCGCTTGATGATCGGCACCATGCTGGCGGTGCTGGTCGCCGCAGTGGCTGCCATCTTGGTCATGCTCGCCATGACCTCTCCTAAGCTGCCTGAGCRCTTACTTCGCACGGAACTGCAAGAGGAGCTTGATCACCTGATCGAAGGAATAAGAAGAGATGCGAAAGGGAAGTTCTTCGTCGACTTGAAGCCACAGAACGTCAACGCTTACGACGCCATGACCAAGGACTCTGCCTATTGCATCGTCGATAGTGCCGGAAACACTGTCCTCCAAAGCTCGCCCGGCCCGGCCTTGGATGCCCTGACAGCGCTGCCCACAGGCTCTGAATCGATGATGGTGCCGTGCAATGGGA
>NZ_JBFULO010000627.1:0-1643 GCF_054049855.1 Stenotrophomonas sp. P5_B8
GCCCATGGACTTGAACTGGCCACGCATGTGCTCGATGTTGGCGTAGGTCCACTTGGCCGGTGCGGTCTTGTTCTTGATCGCCGCGTTCTCGGCCGGCAGGCCGAACGCGTCCCAGCCCATGGGCTGCAGCACGTTGTACCCGGTCATCCGCTTGTAGCGGCTGATCACGTCGCCGATCGTGTAGTTGCGCACGTGGCCCATGTGCAGCGCACCGGACGGGTACGGCAGCATCGAGAGGCAGTAGTACTTCGGCTTGTCCGAGGTCTCGGTGACCTCGAAGGCACGCGTGGCATCCCAGAACTTCTGGGCGGCGGATTCAACCTGCTGCGGATCGTAAACGTTGGGTTCGACGCTGGTCATGGAAACGCTAGTGCGGCGGCAAAGCGGGAGAGGATACCGCAGTGCGGCAAGGCGCTCCAATCGAGCACCGGAACGCCCGGCCCGCCTCGCTCTCCCGCCGGCGCAAGCCCCACGGTGCGCTGATCGGGGGGGGCGGGACGCCGTGCCAGGGGCGCCCGCACGGTAAGAACCTCAGACTGGAACGCGGCTTTTCCCGCCAAGGACACAGGAGATTCCCTATCCCGGGCCGACCGCCGCCTGCAGCAGCCTTGTGGCGCAGGGGTTGCCCGGCTCCCGGCCCTGCACGGCCAAGGCCGCCCTTTCGGAGCCGATCAAGGAGATACACATCATGCAGCGCATTGCTCAGGCGGCTCTTGCCGTCGGCATGGCCATCGGCGGGGTTGCTTCGGCCCATGCCGCCAGCTTCAATTGTGCCTACACGCTCGATGACGGAAGTTTCGGGATGTACCCGGTGGAGGCGGCCGATGGCACCGATGCCACCAACCAGGCCATTGTGCTGATCCGTCGGGACCATCCAACGGCCGGCTTCACCCTTCAGTGCCACGAAGACTGAAACCAGCGGGGCGCTAAATCGCGCCCCGCACCTTGCGCAACGCTACCGGTAGCGCCGCCACCAGCCACATCGCCCAGACGGCGAAGGCCAGCCGCTGCGCCAGCGGCGCCGGCATCCATGCCTGCAGCACGAACGCGGCCAGCACCATCCCCGCCGCGCAGCCGAGGTGCAGGAACGCCTGCGCGCGCCAGCCCGGCACGCGCAGCGCACCCAGCCCATACAGCAGTGTGCCCGGCGCGAATGCCAGCACCCACACCATCCACGCACTGGCGTGGAACTGGCTGGCCGGGCTTTCGATATCGCTGGCATCCAGCGATAGCAGCCCCATCGCGGCGAAGCCGGCCCCGGCCAGCACAAGCAACTGGACGCCCACGCGCAGCGTCCAGGGCGCCGTGCGCGGCACCCGCCGCAGCAGGCGCAGCGCCACGCCGCAGGCCAACGCCCCCGGCAGCACCAGCGCCAGCCAATTGAACGCCTGCGCATGCGGCACCCCGGTTGCGCCCAGCAGCGCTACCGGATGCGACAGCGCGCGGTACCCCGGCAGCGCCGCACCGAAGCCGGCGACCGCCACAACGAACACAAACGCGGCAAGCGCGCCGATGCCGCGATCGATACGGGGTGAAATGTGCATGAAGGTCTGCCTGGGCCCAAGGGAACGCCGCGCATTGTCACCGGTTTGCGCCGATCCCGTGCGTCGGGGTTGCGTCCCGCAACCGGCGCACCCATACAC
>NZ_JBFULO010000628.1:0-1640 GCF_054049855.1 Stenotrophomonas sp. P5_B8
GCGGTGGACGTGCGCAGTGTGCGTGGCGAGCGGTTTAGGATTCACTCGATGCACTGCCACGCACGAATGCCACCGGTGAGCTGGCAGGCAAGGGTATCACCTGCAAGGTGCGCCGCGCCGGCGAGGCCGGCCAGCTGTTCGCCCAGCAGGTAAGCAGCCCTTTGACCAACACCAGCGCGGTCGCCGCCGAGCGTGGGCGCAACATCTTGGCCGATCGCGGCGAGCAGGCTGCAATCGACCTGGTGATGCCCCTGTTCGCCGGGCCGCTGCGCCCCGGTGAGGTTGGCCGGATCCTGCCGCTGGACCTCATCGAGGTCGTGGGCGAGGAGGGCACTTGGCATGGCGTCTGCACCTCGGTGCGGACCGAGGCGCGGATCGGTGACAACGCAGCCGTGGTCGAGCAGACCATTACCCTGGAGAGGCACTACAGCGATGCGGACTGAACTGTGGGACGAATTCGCCGGGCTGGTCAGCGCCAGCCCGCGGCTGCTGGCGACGGTCACCGCCTATAACGCCGACGGCACCAGCAGTCTGACGACCTACGATGGCGCGCAGATGCGAGCTATTGGGGTGTTGGGTGGCGCTATCCCATACAACGTGTGGGCGAGAGGGGGGCGCGTCGTTGAGGTTGCTCCAAATCTTCCTTTGAGCGAGGTTGCTGTATAGCTCCAGTTCTATCCGAATCGCAGTTTTTATTGTCAGGGCGTTAATCCAAGACTAGTATCCCGCTGTGGCCGGCGGAGGGTTGAAGATGGATGAGAATTGGGTCAAGGGACTGTTGGCTGACAGAGAGCCGGAGAGTCAGATCTTAGATTTTAAGGCGAAGCCTCCGTCCAAAGACGACAACGGAATTCGATCGCTTCTCATGGACGTGGCTGGTTTCGCGAATGCTCGCGGAGGTCGAATCGTCTACGGCATTAAAGAAGATGGACAGGGTCGCGCGGACAAGCTTGTTGATGTCGTTGAAGGCGCTGACAGCCTTTCACTTTGGATGCAGACGCAGCTGCTTGGAAAGGTGTTTCCTAGGGTCAACGGTCTGGTGGTGCAACCGGTTCACACTAGCCAGGGAACAGTGATTGTCGTCGACGTGCCATCTCAGTACGGAGGCCCCTATCAAGCTTCATTGGCAGAGTGGCAGAGATTCACGATTAGGGCGGGAACAAGGAATGTTGATATGAGCTATCAGCAATTGTTCGACTCGTTCGCACTCAGGTCTTCCGTCGAAACGAGGGTGGATTTGTGGATGAAGGAGCGGACGAAGCACTTGGCTAAAACATCCGGTGGTGCCATTGCGACAATTCACGTTATTCCCCGGTCTTCTTTCCAAGGTTCTGGTAGGCCTGACCTGTCAGTCCTAAGGAATCACATCGTTCGCATTTCAGGATCGATTCTTAATAATAGATTCAACTACAGTGGCATGGTGGCCAGTCGGTCTGGGATGGGCTCGGTTGCTGCTCGGCCATATATTCAGTTCTTTAGAAATGGGACTGTCGAGGTTTCTTGGGAGGCTTGGTCGCAGAAAGACTATGTCTCACTTATGAGTATGGACACGACGATCAAACTGTTCGACATTCTGCCTCAGGTTGCCATTGCTCTTGGCGTCGCTGGCGTTGAAGGTCCAGGTTTTGTCGTGCTGAGCT
>NZ_JBFULO010000629.1:0-1638 GCF_054049855.1 Stenotrophomonas sp. P5_B8
GCCCGGGTGATGTCATGTATTCCCAGCCTCCCGCCTGCGTAGAGCCCACGGCGAGGACTGCGACCTGGCTGATCGGGGGTGCCGGCGCGCGCGGCGCGGTCAGCGCCTGGGCCACCAGGGCACCCGCTGTGTTTCGATCCAGTCGCCCCGCCGCCAACTCCAGCGGCATGAAATCGCGAAGCACGATGGTGGCGTCGTCAGCCGATGCTGGCGATGCCAGACCCAATGCCAGCAACAACGTTGCGATGCAGGTGCGCATGCGGTGGCTCCTCTGGCAGCGACATTGCTGCCCGGGCAGGTTACCCATGCCGGCGCCACCGCCGATGCGATCTGCGACCGGAAATGCACTAGGAATCCACCGAAATCCGCCACAGCCAACGCGTAAACGCCGCACCTGGCCACAGGTTCCGATGCATCGAGATCGCATCGGACCGGCGGAAGCGCCGCGTGTCACCGCGGCGGCCCGGCCCGAATGGCTAACGCGTCAGATACCGCTCAACGCTGGGCCAGTGCGAAATCCAGCCCCGCACGCACCGCCGCCACCTGCGCGTCGTTGCATTCCTGCGGGCTGGTACGCGGGCTGTCCGGGTAGACCTCGGTGGTGGTGGCAAAGCGCGCGTCGGTGAAGCCGGCGCAGGCGCCAATCGAACGCGACTCGCCCCAGACCACGCCATTGGATTGCAGCGGCATGCCGATCAGTTCGCCCTTGGCATCGGCCGGGGCGATATGGGTGACCTTCTCCACCGCTGCGATCAGCGCTTGCTGGAACGCTGGCTGCGGATCTTCGCTGTTGCCGATCACGTAGAAGCCATCGGGGATGATGTCCGGCACCAGGGCCTTGCCGTCGCGCGCGCAGCGTGCCGGGTCGAACTCCTGCAGGTCACTGTCGGTGGTTTCATGCAGGTCCAGGTGCACCAGCAGGGTGTCGCCGCGCGCGGCCACCCACTGCATCAGCGCGCGCGCCTCTTCGATCTGACCACCGTCGCGGAAGCTTCGATTGGGATCGATCGCATCGGGATTCCAGCGCTGGATGCGCTCATAGCCCCACGGGCTCACGCACGGCGCCACGATCAGGTTGATGCGGCCCGCGTAGGCTTCAGCGTTTTCGTCGAGAAACTGCAGCGCGCCATGCACGCCGCTGGTTTCATAGCCGTGCACGCCGCCGGTGATCAGCGCGGTCGGCAGCCCGGCATCCCAATCCTGGTTGACCACGGCAAACAGCGGGTAATGATCCGGCGCGTAGTCGAGCTGGCCGTACTGGACCACCTCGAAGCGTTCGCCCAGGCGTTCAAGCGCGGCCACCACGTCATCGTGATAGCTGCGCTGGCGCTGCTGGGCGGCCCGCCACTGCGCGCGCTCGGCGTCGCCCCAGGGCTGGCCGGGGGTGCCGATCGGGTAGAAATGCGCAGTGGTCATGAAGCGGCTCCAGAGGTCGAAATGCGGTGGTCGCCGCGCCGTGAAAGCGGCAGGGCGACGGTCTAGCGGCTTATTCTATAGCGGTGCGTCCGGCGCCGCTTTGCCGAGGCGGTACAGCCAAGGACCGACGCTTCAGCAGTTGGCGCGCAAGCCCCAGCGACGCCTTCGCGTGGCGATGACCGGAAACCGGTGCGGTGGCATGTCGCGCCCGACCTCTCGTGC
>NZ_JBFULO010000630.1:0-1630 GCF_054049855.1 Stenotrophomonas sp. P5_B8
TTGCTCGGCTGCACACCCAAGGGGCAAGGTAGAGCCGAGCGTTGCTCGGCTGCACACCCGAGGGGCAAGGTAGAGCCGAGCGTTGCTCGGCTGCACACCCAAGGGGCGAGGTAGAGCCGAGCGTTGCTCGGCGTCCCGCTTCCCGCTTCGCGCACCCCACAGCAGGCGTCCACCGGCGCCGTCTGCGGTTTCCCGCGTGCGCGGCCCGGCATGACGCCGGCCCTTGCGACCGCTCCGTTCAGGTTCGGCCGCCCGCGGCAAACACATGCCCGATCAAAGGTTTGCAACCTCCCGTTTAGACGGGCATAATGGGCGGCCCCGTTTTTCGGGGCGCTGTTTTGAACGGTTACACGCTGTTTCAACGGCAACAGGACCGGCCTGGTTCCCATTGGGGATCCCGGGCTTACAAGCAGGCAAGGGCATGGACGGAAAGCGTGGTGAAAGCCACCGCCCTGGTCAGTGACAAAACATCATCAAGGACATTGCAATGCCCAAGATCAAAACCAACCGGGCGGCGGCCAAGCGTTTCCGCAAGACCGCCTCCGGCAAGTTCAAGGCTGGCCATGCCAACCGTAGCCACATCCTCACGAAGAAGTCGACCAAGCGGAAGCGCAATCTGCGTCAGACGAACCATGTTCGTGCAGAAGACGCAGGCCGTTTGAACCGTATGCTTCCCTACCTCTGAGGACTGACCCATGGCACGAGTAAAGCGTGGCGTACAGGCGCGTCGCCGCCACAAGAAAATTCTGACCCTGGCGAAGGGTTACTACAACGCTCGCCGCAAGGTCTTCCGCGTTGCCAAGCAGGCCGTGATCAAGGCACAGCAGTACGCCTACATCGGTCGTAAGCAGAAGAAGCGCAATTTCCGTTCGCTGTGGATCACCCGCATCAACGCGGCTGCCCGCATCAACGGCCTGAGCTACAGCCGTTTCATGAATGGCCTGCTCAAGTCCGGCATCACCCTGGACCGCAAGGTTCTGGCTGACATCGCCGTGCACGACGCAGCCGGTTTTGCTGCGCTGGCCGAAAAGGCCAAGGGCGCGCTGGCGGCATAAGTCCATTCCCCTGCCGTTGCCGTTTTCGCGCAGCGGTGGTGGGTAAGGCAAATGCATGGGGAAGGGCGCAAGTCCTTCCCCATTCTTTTTTGTGGTGGCGGTGGCCGGCAGCGTGCCATCGACCCGACAGCGGTGGCGACGGGTGTCGGCCCGGCGTGTATCGCGAAGGCATACCGACGCGAGGTCCCGGCTATCCATGAGTGACATCCAATCCCTGACCACCCAAGCGCTGGCCGACGTGGCCGCCGCCAGCAGCCCCGATGCGCTGGAAGCCCTGCGCGTTGCACTGCTTGGCAAGAACGGCAGCATCACCGCCCAGCTCAAGCAGCTTGGCGCGTTGCCGGCCGATGAGCGCAAGGCCGCCGGCGAAGCCATCAACCGTTCCCGCGATGCGCTGACCACCGCGCTGGGCGAACGCAAGGCCGTGCTGGAAGACGCCGCGCTGGACGTGCGCCTGGCCGCCGAAGCCATCGACATCACCCTGCCGGGACGCCGCGCCGATCGCGCTGGCCTGCATCCGGTCACCCGTACCCTGGAGCGCATCACCGAGATCTTCGGCCGGCTCGGGTACGAGT
>NZ_JBFULO010000631.1:0-1625 GCF_054049855.1 Stenotrophomonas sp. P5_B8
CCCTTGATGCGGTGCTTGATACGGGCCAGGCCGTCGATGAAGTAGGCGACGGTGGAGCCGGTGCCGACCCCGACGATCATGCCGTCTTCGACGTATTCCAGGGCTTTTTCGGCAGCCAGGCGCTTGGCTTCGGACATGGCGGGAAACTCTTGAGGGAAAAGGGGATCAGTGTTTTTCCAGCGACAGCAGCAGCTTCCACTGCGCTGCGGTCACCGGCAGGATCGAGAGACGGTTGCCGCGCGCGGTCAGCGGGAAACCTTCACCCAGCGCATCGGCATGCAGCTTGATCTCGTCCAGTGAAATGGTGTCGCGCAGTTTGCGCTCGAAGGCCACGTCCACCAGCATCCAGCGCGGTTCTTCGCGGGTGGCCTTGGGGTCGTAGTAGTCGGATTTCGGGTTGAACTGGGTATCGTCCGGGTAGGCCTCGCTGGCCACGGTGGCGATCCCCACGATGCCCGGCACCTTGGTGTTGGAGTGGTAGAACAGCACCCCATCGCCGACCTTCATGCCGTCGCGCATGAAGTTGCGCGCCTGGTAGTTGCGCACGCCATTCCAGGGCTCACGGCCCACGCGCTGCAGATCATCGATGGAAAAGGCGTCCGGTTCGGACTTCATCAGCCAGTAGCGCTTGCGTGCGGTCATCCGTCTATCTGTCTATCGCGGGAGGTACCGGCCATCGGCCGGCACGGGAACAAGGGTGGTCGCTTCGGTGCAGATCGCATCCACCGCGACGTCCCAGGGCTGCACCGGCAGGTCATCGACCTGCTGGACCGAGAAGCCGACCCCGACCAGCCACGGCGGGGCCGGGCGCTGGTGGCGGAATGCGAAGCTGCGATCATACCAGCCGCCTCCCATCCCAAGGCGGCGGCCCAGCGCATCGAAGCCGACCAGTGGGGCGACCACCAGCGCCATCTGCTCCGGGGCCAGCGTGGCCTCGGGCGCGAGATCGGGTTCGGGAATGCCGTAGCGGTTGCTGGTCAGTGGCTGGCCGGGGCGCCAGGGCGCAAACCGCAGGGTGTCGCCGGCCAGGATCGGCAGGCAGTACTGCAGCGCTGGCGGCAACTGCATCTGCCAGCGGTGCAGCGCGATCTCGCCATCTATCGCCCAGTAGCCGGCAACGAAGCCYTGGGTGGGTGCGAACGGAAGCTGGAGCAGGCCTTCGGCCAGTTGCTCGGCCGCGGCCAGGCGCTGCGCGGCGGGGATGTCTCGGCGGCGTTGGCGCAACTGCTGGCGCAGTGCGGAGCGCGGGTCGGTCATGCCTGGGTCCGGGGCGTGGTGCGGGCGCGGATAAAACAAGAGCGACGTCCCGAAGGGGCGTCGCTCTTGCAGGAAGACTGCATTCTCCGCGGTGACGATGCGTGCGAAACGACCTTGAACCCGGGGTTCAAGTGGGTACGCTGGGACTCCTTCGGGCTTCCCGCTACAAGGCGGACTTGCACTCCCGGCGCCGTCGCGCACCCGTGGTCGTAATTAAGGGACAAGGCGAATGTTTGCACACGCCGTCGTTCACAGCAGAGAACGCGTCGCCATTATAGCCAAGCACGCGCCGGGCGATAGGCCGTTCGTCGGTCCGATTGCAGGGGAATTCAGATCGATGACGACGATGCGATGGTCGCGTGCAATGA
>NZ_JBFULO010000632.1:0-1618 GCF_054049855.1 Stenotrophomonas sp. P5_B8
GCGGTGGCCTTGCTGCCGGACTGCACGCACAGGCCCTGGCCAAGGCTGGCGTTGCAGCCTTCGTTGGTACCGGGCTGTACATGGAACGCGCCGGCGGCGGTGGTCAGGAAGGTGGTGCCCTGGCGCACGCGCGGACCGATCGCGGTGAAGTTGCCCCACGGGCTGTTGCTGTTGCGGTTGTCGGTGCCGCTGAGCCCTTCGAACGGGGTGCCGACGAAATCGGCGGCGCGGTCAGCGCTGCGGGTCCAGTCCTGGTCCAGCGAGTTCAGGCCGGTGGTGGTGTAGTAATTGAACGCCAGGGTGACATTGCTGCGCAGGTCGTCGGAATTCCTGCCAACCAGGCCATTGATGCCCAGATCGCGCAGATTGGTGCCCTCGCCGATCCCACGCTGCACGCTGATGGTGCCGCCGTGGACGTCGTCGCGCAGCACGTTGTTGACCACGCCGGCCACCGCGTCGGTGCCGTAGATGGCCGCCGCGCCGTCGAGCAGGACTTCAACGCGACGCAGGTTGGCGACCGGGACGGTATTGGCGTTGTAGGTCAGCACCGGGACGAGGTTGCCGTCGGCCTGGCTGGTGGGGTGGACCACGGTGCGTCGGCCGTTGATCAGCAGCAGCGTGTTGCCCACACCCAGGCCGCGCAGGTTGACCGAGGCGATGTCGCCGCGTGCGTAGTTGGAGCTGTTGCCGCCGTTGGTGCCACTGAAGGACACATCGCCCATCTGCGGAATGGAGCGGTACAACTCGTCGCCGGATACCGCGCCGGTGGCCTCGATCTGTTCGGCCTGGAGCGTGGCGACCGGCAGCAGGGCAGCGGTTTTTGCGCCCTTGATCTGGGTGCCGACGACAGTGACCGAATCAAGCGTGACCGGCACATCGCGGGCCGGTTCGGCCGGCGGCGGCTCGGCGGCGACGGTGCTGGCCGAGGACTGCGCAGCCAGCAGCGCGCCCGAACCCAAGGAGGCGAGCAGCGGACGATCGGCGCGCAGTGTAATGGTACGGCCATCATCGGAGGCCACACTGAGCCCGGTCCCGGCCAACAGCTGGCCCAGCGCCTGACGGGCGTCCATCTGGCCCTTGAGCGCGGGGACGGCAGCGGCTTTTTCGCGGTCGCCGACGGCCGGGCTGATGATCTGGATCCCCGCCTGTCGCGCGAACTCCGGCAATGCGTCTTCGATACGCCCCCCGGCAATATCGAAACTGGCCTGCTGTGCCAGCGCGGGCGTGACCATGCCCAGCACCGACACCATCAGGCCTCCGCGGATGGCGCGGGCCAATGGCTGCAACTTGTACGAACGCATGGATACTTCCCCGTGAAAGTGAACATGAGCGGCGATGTTTCGTACCCCCCTGAACAATCCAGATGCACCGGCGCGCGTGTTCCGCCATCGCGGTGTGGATGTTCGTTGCTCCCAGGTCGACTTTACGGGGTTCGGTTCTGGAGCGGTGAGCTGAAGAGCCGAAGCGCGCTGCTGCAGGGGTACTGCCCTGGGTCGGGCCGCATGGGCAGGCAGGACACGCCGTAAACCCACCATTGGGGGCTCGCAGGCGCCCTCCATGGCGCCTGACGGTCCTGCCTACCCACGCGCCCCGACCCTCGACAGTGGGCGGATACGCA
>NZ_JBFULO010000633.1:0-1617 GCF_054049855.1 Stenotrophomonas sp. P5_B8
GCACCTGTTCCATGCCCAGCGCCTGCAGTTGCGGCGGCAGCGGCTGGCGATGATCAATGACGTGCGCGGCGCCCATCTGCCGGCACCAGTCCGCCGATGCCGGGCGCGAGGCGGTGGCCACCACGGTGAAACCGGCATGCCGGGCCAACTGGATCGCGATCGAGCCGACACCACCGGCGCCGCCGATGATCAGCATCACCTGGCCGGCATGTCGACGGTCATCGAACTGTAATGGCATGCGCTGGAAGAGCAGTTCCCACGCCGTCAGTACGGTCAGCGGCAGCGCCGCCGCGTCGGCGAAATCAAGCGTGGCCGGTTTGCGCCCGACCAGCCGCTCATCCACGCACTGCCATTGCGCATTGCAGCCCGGTCGGGTGACATCGCCGGCGTAATAGACCTCATCGCCCGGCGCGAACGCGGTGACCTCCGGCCCCACCGCATCGACGATGCCCGCCGCGTCATAGCCAAGGATGCGCGGCGGATCTTCCTGCTGCGCGCGCGGTGCACGTTGCTTGGTGTCCACCGGATTGACGGAAACGGCCTGCACGCGCACCAGCAGATCCGCGCCTGTGGGCGGGCCGGGTTGCGCAACGTTCAGGTCAAGTAGTGCGTCGGGATCGTCGATCGGCAGGTAACGGGTCAAACCCACAGCGTTCATGGCGGCTCCAGCGCTGGCTTGTTCGTCATCATACGGCTGCTGACAAAGCTGTTACTGCGCTGAATCACCCGTAAGGACGCGTTAACGCTGGAATACGGCATTGCACAGCGGAAATGCAGGCAAAAAAGCCGAAACCCTTGTCATTGCTGGGTCTTGCGGAATTTCATCAACCTGTATAGGGTGCCACCAGCTGGACCGGTAGAGGTCTGGCCGTCGTCTTCACATGTTACGTGACCGTTAACATCACCTTCACTCGCCTGAGCATAATGTTCGCGGCGGTGGCGTGCTGAATCGGCAGTCTGAAAACGACGCAGGTGCTGGCCCATGCCTCTACCGGTTTCATACCCCCGAAATAGGAGCTGTACTCAATGAACAAGAAGATCCTTACTGCCGCGCTGCTGGGCGGTCTGGCTTTCGCCCAGGCTGCATCGGCGCAGGATTTTGATGACCGCTGGTACCTGACCGGTTCGGCCGGCTTCAACTTCCAGGATAGCGACCGTCTGACCAACGACGCTCCGTTCGTGACCCTGGGCCTCGGTAAGTTCATCAGCCCCAACTGGTCGCTGGACGGCGAGCTGAACTACCAGAACCCGAACTTCGACGCGAACCAGGATCTGAACTGGAGCCAGTACGGCGTGTCCGTCGATCTGCGCCGCCACTTCATCTCCGAAGGCCGTGGCTGGAACCCATACCTGCTGATGGGTCTGGGCTACCAGAAGTCGGAAGAAGAGTACAACTCGCTGAACCTGAATGGTCCGCGTGAGCGTAAGGACGGCAACTTCGCCGCCAAGGTYGGCGTCGGCCTGCAGACCACCTTCGAAAAGCGCGTTGCTGTCCGCGCCGAAGTGGCCTACCGCGCTGATTTCGACGACCAGAGCATCTCGGCTCCGAACGAAAGCTGGTTCGGCGACGTGCTGGCTTCGGTCGGCGTCGTGATCCCGCTGGGCCCGGCCCCGACC
>NZ_JBFULO010000634.1:0-1609 GCF_054049855.1 Stenotrophomonas sp. P5_B8
GAAGTACTCCTCACCAATGTTGCGGCCGCCGACGATCGCGATCCGGCCATCGGCGATCCAGGACTTGTTGTGCATGCGATGGTTGACGCTGAAGAAGCGCTGCACCATCTCCACCAGCCGCCACAGGCCGTTGCGGTTGCGGAACGGGTTGTACAGGCGGATTTCGATGTTGGGGTGCCGGTCGAGCGCCATCATCAGCGCATCCTTGTCCTGCGCGTTCATGTCATCAAGCAGGATGCGCACGCGCACGCCGCGTTCCGCGGCCTGGTACAGCTCCTGCGCCATCAGGTGCCCGACCATGTCGTCGTGCCAGATGTAGTACTGCAGATCCAGGCTGCGCCCGGCGTGGCGGGTGATCACCGCGCGGGCCGCAAAGGCGTCCAGGCCATCGGCCAGGAAGGCCACGCCGGACTGGTCGGGATGCTCGGCCTGCAGCCGTACCAGTTCGCGATCGATGGCGGTCTGGCCGGGCTGCGGCGGCAGCACGGTGCTGTGCGGGCCCATCGCCTTGGGGGTGAGATGGTCGGCGAGCAGCAGGCCACTGAGCACCAGCAGCACCAGCACGGCCAGTACGATTCCCAGCCAGCGCAGCACCCGGCGCCAGAGCGGCTTTTTTTCAGTCATGCGCCGATGCTAAGCGGGCGCGGCGTGCACTGCGAGTGCAGGGCCGCGCGATACGGCTCAGAAGCGTTCGTCCGGCGCCAGGTAGCGCCACTGGCCCGGGGCGAGTTTGCCCATGGCGACGCGGCCGATCCGCAGGCGCCGGACGCTGATCACCTCCAACCCGACCTGGCGGCACATGTCGCGCAGCTGGCCCGGTTGTACCGGCTTGATGGCGAAACGCAGGCGGGTTTCGTTCTGCCAGCTGACCTTGCAGGGGGGCAGTGGCCAGTTGCGGAAGCTCAGGCCGTGGGCCAGGCGCTTCATGCCGTACGGAACCAGTTCGCCGCTGACTTCGACCAGGTATTCCTGTTCGAGCGTGGCGCCGCGATCCTTGAGGTGCGAGACGACGCGGCCGTCCTGGCTGACCACGACCAGGCCGCTGTCTTCGTCGGCCAGCGGCATGACCAGCTGCAGGGCGTGGAAATGGCGCTGCAGGAGGGTGACGCCGGTGGCATCGAGGTCGCTGCGGCTGTCGGGGGTGACCAGGGCGCTGAGTTCGTCGGCGCGCATGCCGGCGGGCTTGTGCAGCAGCATGCTGACGGTTTCGGTGCGGGTGGCCTCGGCGTTTTCGCGCAGGACGATGGTTTCGTCGGTGACCAGGGTCTGGGGTTGTTCGACGACCTTGCCGTCCACGGTCACCCAGCCGCCTTCGATGTAGCGCTGGGCGTCGCCACGGGAGCAGCCGATCAGGCTGGTGAGGCGTTTGTCGAGTCGGATCGGGTCGGTCATCGGGCAGGCAACGAAAAGCGGGGAGCGGGCGGGGAGTGTACTGGGTGGGGGGATGTGGTGCTGGGAAGAGGGGGATCGGGAGCTGGAGCCGGAGCCGGAGCCGGAGCCGGAGCTGGAGCTGGAGGCTCGACGCTGCGGGTGTGTTGGCTTGGCCTGGCGTGGGTAGGTTGGCGGGACACGCCGCAAGTACGTCCGTGTAGGCTCCCAAGCCGCATCC
>NZ_JBFULO010000635.1:0-1590 GCF_054049855.1 Stenotrophomonas sp. P5_B8
GACGGATTGAAGCGCAGCAGCACCGGGGCCTTGGCCTCCAGCGGCAGGTTCAGCGCTTCCATCTTGTCGCGCACCTCCAGGCTGGCCTGGTCCATGTTGGTGCCCCAGGCGAACTCCAGCACCACATCGCTCTGCCCGGTACGCGAGACCGACTTGAGCTTGCGCAGGTTCTTGACCACGCCCACGGCCTCTTCGACCGGCTCGCTGATCAGGGTTTCAATTTCAGTCGGCGCCGCACCGGTGTACTCGGTGCGCACGGTCAGGGTGGGATAGCTCAGGTCGGGCAGCAGGTTGACCTTGAGGTTGCCCAGGGCGATGAAGCCGAACAGCATCAGCGTCACCGTGCACATGGCGATGGTGACGCGGCGGCGGGTGGCAAATTCCACCAGGCCGCCGCCGTGCGCGCCCGGACGCTCGCCAGCGTGCGGGTCCTTGCCGTGGTCGTTGCCGGCCGATGTCATTGGCGGCTCTCCGCCTTTTTTGCCGGCACGGCAGCGGCGGTGGCGGTCGGCTTGGCACCGATCACCTGCACCGCGGTGCCGTCACGCAGCGCCACCTTGCCGGCGGTGACCACCTGGTCGCCTTCGGCCAGGCCATCGCGGATCTCCACCCACGGGCCTTCGGCATAACCGAGCTTGACCGGCACCCGGGCGACCTTGCCGGCGCGCACGCGGAACACGGCGGGTTCGCCGTCGTCGAGCAGTGCCAGGCGCGGCACCACCAGCGCATCGGCACGCTGGTCGTAATCGATCCGGATGCGACMGAACATGCCCGGCTGCAGGCCTTCGGCGTCTTCGCCGAAACCGCTGACCACGCGGAAGGTGCCGCTGCCGGCATCGATCACCGGCGCGATACGGTCGACCACGCCCGGGAACGACTTGCCCGGCAGCGCATCGGCCAGCAGCGTCACCGGCTGGCCGGCGCGCAGGGTGGCCAGTTCGCGCTCGGGCACGTTGAGCGTGGCTTCCAGGCGCGAGTTGTCGATGATGCGGAAAATCGGCGTGTTGATCTGCACGAAGTTGCCGGTCTTGATCGAGCGCGAGGCGATCACGCCGGAGATCGGCGCCACCACCGTGGTGTAGGACAGCTCCAGCGTGGCCAGCCGGTACTGCGCGCGGGCGTTCTCCACGTCGTACTTGATCTGGTCGACATCGGCGGCGCTGACCATCTGCTGGCCGATCAGCTTCTGCGCACGCTGGTAGTTGTTTTCCAGCTTGCGCATCACCGCCTCGCTCTGGGCGACGGCCAGCCGCGCACGGTCCGGATCCAGCCGCACCAGCGGCTGCCCGGCGCGTACTGCCTGGCCCTCTTCGACCAGCACCGCCAGTGCCACCCCGGAGGTCTTGGCGACCACCTGCGACTCCGCGCGCGCTTCCAGCGCGGCGGTGCCGGTGTAGCTGGCCGCCACCGCGCGGCGGCTGGCGGCGACCGCTTCGACCGGGACCGCGTCGACCTTTTCGGCCTTGGCGTCCTTTTCCGCAGCCTGCGCATCGGCGGCACCGGTGCCGGCGCCGCAGCCGCTCAGCAGCAGCGAGGTGGTGATCAGCAGAGCAGCGGCGCAGGTTCCGGTGCGGCCGTGCAGGAAAGATT
>NZ_JBFULO010000636.1:0-1579 GCF_054049855.1 Stenotrophomonas sp. P5_B8
CGGCCAGCCGGCGCAGGGTGGATTCGGCACCGTCGGCGGCGATCGCCAGCGAGGCCTCCAGCCGGCGTCCATCCTCCAGCCGCAGGCGCACGCCGTCGGCGTCCTGTTCCAGCGCGTCTACCCGCGCCGGGCAGCACAGCTGCACACCGGCCGTCGGCAGCGCCGCCCACAACCGATCCACCAGCAGTTCGTTCTCGACGATCCAGCCGAGTTGTTCGCGCCCCAGGGTGTCGGCATCGAAGCGCAGTTCATCGCCACCGCCGGCATCCCACACGCGCATGCGCCGGTAGGCGCAGGCACGCGCGGCCGTGACCGCCGGCCACACACCGAGCGCGGTGAGCAGCTGTGCGTTGTCCGGGGCGAATGCATACACGCGCAGATCCGGTTGTTGCGGCTGCCACGATGACGGCTCGCGGCCTTCCACCAGGGTGACCTCCAGCCCGGCCTCGGCCAGCGCCAGCGCACAGGCCGCGCCGACCACGCCGCCACCGACCACGATCACATCGCGCGCGCGCCGGCTCATGCGCTTACTCCGCGACACAGCGCCGGCACCTGTCCACGGAAGCCCATCGCACCGCCGACCAGCATCGACTGCATCGGCGTGGCCTGTGCTGCAAGCAACCCGAGACTGCGCAGCGGACGCATCAGCGGCGCCGGGTTGCTGGTCAACCGGGCCAGTCCACCGGAGAAGGCGATGGTCTGCTGCCGGTCTTCCTCGCGGCGCGCCACGTACGCCTGCAGCAGTGCATCGCTGCCGGCATCGTCGGCCTCGGCCACCAGCTCGGCCAAGGTCAGCGCATCGCGCAGGCCCAGGTTGAAGCCCTGTGCACCGAGCGGATGGATGGTCTGCGCGGCGTTGCCGAGCAGCACCGCACGTTCGCCGACCAGGGCCTGGGCCAGCACCTGGATCAGCGGATAGGCGCTGCGCGGCCCACTCTCCAGCAGCCGTCCGGCGCGCCAGCCGATCGCCGCCTGCAGGCGCTGCAGCCACGCCGCATCGCCCAGCGCCATGACCGCATCGGCCGCCTCGCGGGCCACGCCATGCACGGCGCCGTAGTGGCGGTCGCCACGCGGCAGCAGCGCGGTGGGGCCGGTATCGGTGAAACGCTCGTAGGCCGTGCCATCCGGCGCACGCGCGCTGCGCACCCGCGAAACGAACAGGGTCTGCTCGAAATCATGCGCGTCCACGCCGATGGCGAGCGCCTCGCGCACGCCGCTGCGGGTACCGTCGGCGCCCACCACCAGCCGCGCCAGCAGACGGCGCTCGCCGTCGTCATCGGCAATGAACACCTCACGATGGCCGTCGACGGTGCCGCCCAGGCGCACGAAGCGCGCCGGACGGTAGCGGGTGAGATGGGCCAGCGACTGCAGCCGGGTTTCCAGCGCCGCGCCGAAATCGCGCGCCACCACCACCTGGCCAAACCACGGCCGCTGGTACTGGGCGGCGTCCATCTGCACGCGGCCGAAATCTCCGGCACGGCTGACGTGGATGCGGGTGATCGCCCCGGTCGCCGATCCCAGCAGCTGCATCACGCCCAGGGCGGTCAAGGCGTTGACCGTGGCTGCGGCAAAGCTGAGG
>NZ_JBFULO010000637.1:0-1578 GCF_054049855.1 Stenotrophomonas sp. P5_B8
GAAGCCAGTGTCGGATTACAGGATCGAGCAAATCGTCTTCATTGTTCACCGGCGCTCCGAACAGTGATTCGAAGAACTGCGTGTTACAGGCCCACCCTCCAGACGGGGATCAACCTCTTCCTGATACGTTTGGTGCAATGGTCGCGAGCTTGCATTGGCCCTCGCCTCTGCTTAGAGCACGGCTGCGCTGACGCGTGCCATCGCTCGGTGCGGTTTAGGGATTTTTTGTACAGACCTCGGCTATGACTGCGACGGCCAAGTTCCCTGAACGCGCGCTTCATTCATATACCGCTCAGTTCAATATTCAGGGTCGATTAGATCGCGTAACGGATAATTCACACCTGTCGACCGTCCTTCTCTCCCCTCCCCGGAGGGGCGGTCGACGAAACCAAAATAATTAAAGGTGTGTCCCGATATGAAGACTTCTTTGCTTGCCCTAGGTCTGCTTGCTGCCCTGCCGTTCGCTGCTTCGGCAACCGATGGCCTGTCGTACAACTATGTCGAAGGCGGCTACGTGAACACCGACGCCAAGGGTGGCGACGCCGACGGTTGGGCGGTGAAGGGCTCGGTCGCCGTGGCGCCGAACTTCCATGTCTTTGGCGACTACAACGTGCAGGAAACCAAGCGCGGCAGCAATGACGTGGACCAGTGGAAGGTGGGTGTCGGCTACAACTACGGCATCGCCCCGACCACCGACCTGGTGGCGCGCGTGGCCTACCAGAAGTTCGATCCGAAGCACGGCCTGGACTTCAACGGCTACTCGACCGAAGTGGGCGTGCGCAGCGCGTTCACCCCGAACATCGAAGGCTACGTGATGGCCGGTTACGAGGATTACAGCAAGAAGCACGGCATCAACCCGGACGGCGAGTTCTACGGCCGCGTTGGCGCCCAGGCCAAGTTCAACCAGAACTGGGGCTTGGCTGGCGAAGTGAAGCTGGCCAAGGGCGGCGACAAGGAATGGTTCGTCGGTCCGCGCTTCACCTGGTAATACCGGAACACCGCGGTACGTTGTTGGATGGCGCGGTCTCTCTCCCCTGCGCCATGAAGCCCGGTTTACGCCGGGCTTCACTTATGCAAGGCCGCCGTGTTTTTTGCGGACGGCAGCCGACCATCGGTCGGCTCTACCCCCTATGGCGACACCCTCGTCGGTACGCCACGCAGAAACCCGGCCTTGTGCCGGGTTTTTGCGTTTCCGGGGTGGGCCCACCTACAAAAACCCCGGCACTGGGCCGGGGTCTTCGTGGATCATTTGAACAGCGTGTCCGGATATTCCGGCTTCTGCTCGCGTGCCAACAAGGCACGCAATCCCTCTTCCGGCGTCTGCTCGCCGTGCAGTACCGCCCGCACCCGATCGGAGATCGGCAGGTCGATGCCGTGGCGGCGGGCCTGGCGCATGACCTCGTCGGCGGTCTGCACCGACTCGACCACCTGGCCGATTTCGCGCACCGCATCCTGCAGCGATTGGCCGCGTCCCAGCGCCAGGCCGAGGCGACGKTTACGCGACAGATCGCCGGTRCAGGTCAGCACCAGATCGCCCAGCCCGGCCAGGCCCATCAGGGTCTCGGGCTTGGCCCCGAT
>NZ_JBFULO010000638.1:0-1576 GCF_054049855.1 Stenotrophomonas sp. P5_B8
GCGCTCGGCGGCCGAGATCCTGGCCACCGAACCGACCTACATCCAGGACATCGGGCTGTCGCGCCATCTGTCGCCAACGCGCAGCAACGGCGTGGCGGCCATGCTCGCCTTCATCCGCGAGACCGCGCAGTCCCAGCACGCGCAGTCGTGAGTACCGACGCCCCTGCCGAGACACCGGAGCGCGCGCTCACGCTGCTGGCGCGGCCCGGCTTCGCATTGCTGCTGGCGTATCGCATCTGCGCGATGCTGTCCTACCAGATCGTGGCGGTCACGGTCGGCTGGCACATCTACGAAGTAACCCGCAATCCGTTCTCGCTGGGCCTGGTCGGCCTGGCCGAGGTGCTGCCGTTCTTCTGCGTGACCCCGTTCGCCGGCTACCTGGTGGACCACCTGCCGCGCCGCCGGCTGGGCATGGTGGCGGCCAGCGGGCTGGTACTCACCGCCGTGGTGCTTACCGCGGTCGCGCAGGGCTGGTTGCCGTTCCACGGGGTGTGGCCGATCTACGCGGCGATCGCGATGACCGGCATGGTCCGCGCGTTCCTGTCGCCGATCTACAACGCGCTGTTCGCCCGGGTACTCGAACGCCCGCAGTACGCGCGCGGCGCGGGCCTGGGCGCGGTGGTGTTCCAGGCCGGCATGGTGGCCGGCCCGGCGCTGGGCGGCCTGCTGGTGGCCACCGGCGGCAAGGGCGTGGCCTACGGGGTGGCGGTGGCGGTGGCGCTGATCGCGGTGGGCTGCCTGGCGGTGCTGCGGGTGTCCGAGCCGGTGCACGCCGGCCCGGCCGCGCCGATCTTCAAGAGCATCGCCGAGGGCGGTCGCTTCGTGCTGGGTAACCGGATCATGGTCGGGGCGATGGCACTGGACATGTTTTCGGTGCTGCTGGGCGGGGTGGTGGCGATGCTGCCGGCGTTCCTGCATGAAATCCTGCACCACGGCCCGGAAGGGCTGGGCATCCTGCGCGCGGCACCGGCACTGGGGTCGGTCTGCGTGGGGCTGTGGCTGGCCCGTCGTCCGCTGCAGCGCAATGCCGGGCGGGTGCTGCTGTGCGCGGTGGCCGGGTTCGGCCTGTGCGTGATCGGCTTCGGCCTGTCGCACAGCTTCTGGCTGTCGGCGCTGATCCTGCTGTTCTACGGGGCGTTCGACGGGGTGTCGGTGGTGATCCGCTCGACGATCCTGCAGTTGGCCACACCCGAAGCGATGCGCGGCCGGGTGTCCTCGATCAACGGGATCTTCATCAGTTCCTCCAACGAACTGGGTGCGTTCTACGCCGGCACGATGGCCAAGCTGCTCGGGCTGGTCCCTGCGGTGGTCCTGGGCGGTTTCGCGGTGCTGAGCGTGGCCGGCGTCACCGCCTGGAAGAACCCCACCCTGCGCAACTTGAACCTGCGCGACCTGCAGTAGCTACTGATCGCTCGGCATGCCGTTGACTGTGCGCTGAAAAGACGCTCTGCCTGGTACAGAAACGGAGAGCAAAGGCGGCGAGTGCTTACCTGCACTGATTGGCGCGGGTACGGGTGGGCTGGCGGGACACGCCGTAAATCCATCCGTGGAGGCTCGCGTGCGCCATCCATGGCGC
>NZ_JBFULO010000639.1:0-1575 GCF_054049855.1 Stenotrophomonas sp. P5_B8
TGTTCGAGCATGTCGGCGACAAGAACTACCGCGGCTACTTCGAAATGGCGCGGCGCTGCCTGCACCCGCACGGCCTGTTCCTGCTGCACTCGATCGGCAGCAATATCTCGCGGCACCGCACCGATCCGTGGATTACCCGCTACATCTTCCCCAATTCGATGCTGCCCTCGGCGGCGCAGATTACCGCCGCGTATGAAGGATTGTTCGTGCTGGAGGACTGGCACAGTTTTGGAACCGATTACGACCGCACGCTGCAGGCATGGCGATTGAACATCGAGCAGGCGTGGGGCGGGCTTGACCCGCAGCGCTACGACGCGCGCTTCAAGCGGATGTGGCGGTTCTACCTGGCGGCGTCGATGGCGAGCTTCCGCTGCCGGAATTCGCAGTTGTGGCAGTTGGTGTTGTCGCCCAACGGCGTACCGGGTGGGTATATCGCGCCGCGGTGATGGCGGCGGCGCAGATGCCCCAGTCCTGCCGGCCTGGCGGTCGATCAGGGCTGCTTCGGCGACCTGTGCAAAGCAGGATCCGAGAACACGGTTGATGCGTCATATCAGGCTTCAATATTGCTCTTGCCACTGTCAGCTTGATCGCCACTGTGACGCCGCGCTGTTGAACTCAATCCATGTGATTCGTCGGTTGTCGCCGAAGCAGGCAGCCAACTACGATGTGTTCATGACCTTCGACGACGTGACCGTGCTTGACGCCCTTCTGGCCGCTGGTCAGCGGGTTCAATCTGCCTTCGCAGGAGCATCCGATCCGGAGGGAGCGCTGCGGTCTGCGCATGAGTTTCTTGCCAATGCACTGGGCCACCATCCTGATGATGCGCGGTTGCTTACCGCGTTGGGGGCGGTTGCATGCGATCGGGGTCAGCACGAGCAGGCGCTTGCGCCGCTGCGACGGGCGCTGGCGTTGGGCAGCCGGGACAAAAATGCCTACTTCAACCTGGGGGTGGCGTTGATCAACCTGAGCGAGCCGGCACGCGCGAAGACGGCGTTCACCCGAGCCTGCGCGCTGTCGGCATTGTCCTGCACGTGGGAAGCGTACTTTGATCCACAAGCCCATTGATGGGGGGGGCGGGATCCTCTCACGTGATCGGCAACAAAAAACCGCCCGGCACTGCCGGGCGGTCCTGTTTACACGCGTCGTTGAATCGAACGCTTACTTCTTGCCATCACCACCGGTCAAACCACGCTTTTCCAGCAGCGGTTCGATCTGCGGCTCATGCCCGGCGAAATTGCGGAACAGTTCCATCGCATCCACGCTGCCGCCCTTGGACAGCAGGGTCTGGCGGAAATGGTCGCCGTTCTTGCGACTCAGGCCACCGTTTTCGCGGAACCACTTCTGGGTGTTGGCATCGAGCACTTCGGACCAGATGTAGGCGTAGTAGCCGGCCGAGTAGCCGCCCATGATGTGGCTGAAGTAGGGGGTCTTGTAGCGCGGGGGGACCGGCGCGTAGTAGATGCCGTCCTTCTCCAGCGCGGCGCGCTCGAAGGCCATCACGTCCTTGGCGGCCGGGACCTGGTCCGGACCGATCTGGTGCCAGCGCTGGTCCAGCATGGCCGCACCGAGGTACTC
>NZ_JBFULO010000640.1:0-1572 GCF_054049855.1 Stenotrophomonas sp. P5_B8
CATCTTGAGAAATTCCGGATCATATGGCGCTTAGCGATTCGAGGCCTATCCCGGTCCTGCGGGGTCACTTACTCTCGACGCCCCTAAAGTCGCAGCGCATGGAACTCAATACCATCGAGATGATTCATATCCCCACCCTCCTCGGATACAGTGCAGCCTTACTCGGGTCCATTGCTCTTCTAATGGTGGCCATACGTCCGCCGGGACGCCGGTTCGCATGGTTTGCCGCCCCTTTCGCCGCAGGTGCTTTGGGATGCATGTTCCTCGTGAGCCCGGCCTGCCTTCCTGAAAAGGCTGGACTACACTTCGGGGCGTTCTTTATTTCCTTAGCTTTCGCTTTCGGCTGGCAAGCTGTCCGTGCGTTCTTCGACCTGCCGGCACGATGGGTATCGCTCATCGCCCCGTCTACCGCGTGGTTGATCGCTGCTTTTCTCCTGTTTGATCCATACGGGCTTGAAGAGCTCAATGCGGCCGTACGAATTGGGTTGGTTGCTTTTTACTCCGGTCTCCCGGCGCGTCTGCTATTGCAGAAAGCAGATGAATCCTTACCCTCTAAGCTTCCCTTAGGCGTCATCTTTGCTGTCTCCGCTTTACTCGCGGGCATTACGCTGCCCTTTGTCACTTGGCTTCCCCAACCACTGGGCGCGGCCCAGCCGCAGGCCTGGGCTGTTGCGCTTTTTAACGGCCAGATCGTTCTCGAGGTACTCCTTGCGAGCGCGCTCATGGTGTCGATGAGCAAGGAGCGCGTATCGCGGGAATTCTATGAGGCCTCGATACGCGACCCCCTAACAACTCTGTACAACCGACGCTTCCTTGACCAAAGGAAAGTCTCTTGGCAGCGGAGTGATCGTCACGAAGCGCGGCAACGCGCTATCATCTATTTTGACATAGACCATTTCAAACAGATCAACGACAAGCACGGTCACGCACTGGGGGACGACGTTATCGTCATTGCCGCTCGTGTGGCCCAAAAAGCAGTGCGGAAGAAGGACTGGGTGTTTCGCATCGGGGGAGAAGAATTTCTCTGCGTCTTGCCTGACTGCAGTGCGCCAGAGGCTCTAGCCGCTGCGCAGCGCTTGCGCACAGGCTTTCAGGAGGCTGCCCTAACTGTTAACGGGCAGCGTATTGAGGCTACGTTGAGCGCTGGCATCGCCGTGGGTATCGCCGGACAAACGAACTTCGATGAACTGATCCTTGAGGCTGACCGTCATCTCTACATGGCCAAGCAGCAGGGACGAAATCGCGTCATTGCCTAGACTCTAGTCCGGAGATCGCAGTGTTGCTCTTCGTTCTGTTCGTACCCGCGCCAGCCTGACACGCGGATAAGTCAGTCGAGAGGCACACACCATGCTGCGTGACAACGCTACATCGTCGTCTACCGTCGCAGGCAATTTATGCTCGACGAACTGTTKGGCGGCGCGGCTGCGGCCAGCTTGGCTCTGGTCGCCAGTCCGACCGCAGCACCGCACAGCGCCGCCGGTCGGTTGCGAAGTTGATGTGGTCCAGCCCGTGAAGATTCTTTGTAACCACGTCGTCACACGCAGATACTACGCACGTGCCGGAGGTTTGAAG
>NZ_JBFULO010000641.1:0-1555 GCF_054049855.1 Stenotrophomonas sp. P5_B8
GCCCAGGATCAGCGGCGACAGCAGGGTGTAATCGAAGCCGCGGTTGGGCTGTTCGCCATACAGCCAGATCGCCTGCGCGACCGGGTGGCCGTCGAGGAAGGACAGGTTCAGGCTGGGATCGGTGCCGTCGATGCTGACCCGCTCACCCTGGCCGAAACGGCGATCCAGCGAGATGCCCGGCAGCTGCGACAGCGCTTCGGCCACGTTGGTGCTGGGGAACTTGCCGATGTCCTCGGCGGTGATCGCCTCGGAGATGGTCACGTTGTTGCGCTTGGTATCCAGCGATTTTTCCAGGCTGGCGCGGATGCCGACGACGCTGACCGTGTCCAGGTCGGTGGGGGTGCTGGAGGTTTCCTGCGCCTGCGCGCCGAACACCAGACAGCTGAAAATGGCTGCCGAAAGCAGACTCTTGCGGTGGTTCATGATGTCTCTCCTCATCAATCCGATGGTTCGCCGGCGACGGCGTGTCTTCTTGCGTCTGGTACGACTTTGCCGCGCGCCCTTTGCCGGGCGCGCCATGGGTGCCACGTACTGCGTGTTGCGTGCCCGGCGCGCCGTGTCAGGYGTGCGGGTGGTCCCTATGTCCCAGGTACCAGCTGGCGGCGCCGATGACGCCCAGCTGCCCGTGCTCGACCACCTTCACGGGAATGCGTTCCAGCGCTTCGCGCATCGGGCCCTTGTTGAGGTACCGCGGTACGAACGTGCTGTTCAACAGGAATTGACGGATCTGCGGCAGGATGCCGCCGGCCAGGTAGACACCGCCGGTGATGCCGTACTGCAGGGCCATGTCGCCGATGGTGCTGCCGAGCAGGCCGCAGAACACCTCCAGGCTCAGCCGTGCCAGCGGGTCCTGGTCGGCCATGGCCGCGGCGGTGACCGCATCGGGGCTGGCCAGCGTCGGCGGCTGGTGGTTGAGTGCACACAGGGCGCGATAGAGATTCATCAGCCCAGGGCCGGACAGCGCGTGCTCGACCGACACATGCGCATGTTCGCGCTGCATCTGGCGCACGATCGCCATTTCCAGCTCGGTGGTGGTGGCCAGGGTTGGCTGTCCGGCTTCGGTGGCCAGCACCACCGCGCCGTGCGCGGTCGGAATCCAGACCGCCGCGCCCAGGCCGGTACCGGGGCCGACCACCAGGGTCGGGCCGCGCGGTGCGCTGGCCGGGCCGGTCAACTGCAGCACGCCGCTGGCATCGACCTGGGACGCGGCGTAGGCCACGGCCTCGAAGTCGTTGACGATGTAGACCTGGTCCAGGCCGACGTCCTGTTCGATGCGGCGCGCCGACAGGGGCCAGGGCACGTTGGCGGTGATCACCGTGCCGTCGGCGCGGGCAACGCCGGCGGTGGCCACCACGCAGTGCGCCGGACGCGGGCCGCTGCCGAGGAAGTCGGTCAGGATCGCGCTCAGGCCGGGATAGTCGGCATTGCGGAACTTGCGGTACTCCAGCAGCTGCACCGGATGGTCCGGATCGGTGCCGGCCTGGACCCGGGCCACGCGCACGTGGGTCCCGCCGACATCGGCGGCCAGGAAGGGCGGCACCGTGGCGGGCAGGTC
>NZ_JBFULO010000642.1:0-1550 GCF_054049855.1 Stenotrophomonas sp. P5_B8
GTGCTAGATGGCGCACTTCCTCTGTAATATCCGAGTTAATTCGCTACGGAAGATGAGTGTGCAGTGGCCTTGACGATTGCTCGAACTGCCCTATCTTGAAAAGAGGGTAGATATGAAAAAGACATTTCAGCAGAGGATTAGGAAGTCCATTCAGGCCAATGATGCGGTGGCCGCTGCCCACCTGTGTCGGGCACAGCCTGATGTCGATGAGGCCGCTCGTGAAGCCATCTTGGAGGCTATTAGGCTTGATCAAGATGCAATCATTGATGTCCTTTTACCCTTGTTGACAGCATCTTGGAAGCAAGAGCCCTTGAAGACAGCAGCCAAGCTCGGCAAAGTTGACTTGGTAAGAATGCTGATGCCGTATTGTGATTCCGAAGATGACGCCGCGCTTTGCCTAGCGGCCAGGCATGGCCACCTCGAATGCGTCCAACTGCTTATCAGGTCATGTAACCCCTTTCAGCGTGACTCGCAGGCATTGTACGAGGCATCACTCCATGGCCATCCTGATGTCGTCTTTCATCTGATTTTAGGTTCGGATGCAAAGGCTAGGAATAGTCGAGCATTGATCGCGGCTTGCCGGGAGGGGCACTTGGAAGTGGTCAAGCACCTGTTGCCATTTTCATCAAAAATTCAGTGCGCACAGTATGGCTTCTCGGCTGCCGCAGAGAATAACCATGTTGAGGTGATTGATTACTTGATAGGGGCTGGACTCCCCGATCCGGAAGACACCTACTCAATGGGTCTTAATGTCGCTGCTGCCAAGGGGCATGAGAGCCTTGTGCGGAAGCTACTGTGGGCAATTGTCAAAACGGGGCATGCTCCGCGCGACTTTGGATACAAGGCCATGCTCGCTGCGGCAACCATTGGTCATGCAGAKATCGTCAAGTCGCTCTTGGAGTTTGCACACAAAACAGCGGATCCGGAGCTCGGATTGTATATTGCACTCCAGAATTGTCATGATGAAATGGTGGATGTTTTGGTTCCCCGAGCCAACTTGGATCTTGTGCGGGAATTGATATCGGATAAGGAGACCTATGCCAAGCTAGATGAGTCGATTGCCAAGGCTGCTGCTCTCAAGGAGCGTCGAGAGCTCGATTCCAACGAGTATGGGAGAGCTCGCGAGCAAGCGAAGGTCTCTACCCCCGCGATCCGCCAAATGACCCGTCCCCCTCGACTTTGAGAGTATTGCCTTTGCGTCCAGAAGCCGTGCGCCGATTCACAGCGCCACATAGGTAGTGTTCTCGGCTTTCCTACCATCGGGGTCTTCCCATGACACCAGCGCATTGTAGGCCGTAGGACTTCCAATATAGATGGCGGCGAACAGGGAAATTGAAGAGCCTGGTTCCAACACGGGGGCAGGGAACTTCGAGTCGTAGTCTGTGCCTGCAATAGGATCGTGCTCATCCTTCCCTGTGAGGATCTTGACCTGAACATTTCGAGCCTGTGCCGATCCAACATTTGTAACCCGGAAGCGATAGTGTTTATTGTCGCGGTAAAGATCGAGCTTCACGTGTGCGCCGCCTTTGCCCTTCTCGCTAGCCAGCAAT
>NZ_JBFULO010000643.1:0-1550 GCF_054049855.1 Stenotrophomonas sp. P5_B8
GTGCCCAACGATCCGTATTACGCGCAGTACCAGTGGCACTTCGGTAATGCCACCGGCGGCATCAATGCGCCGTCGGCGTGGGATGTCTCGCAGGGCGAGGGCGTGGTGGTGGCGGTGATCGATACCGGCATCCTGCCCAACCATGAAGACTTCAGCGGCAACCTGCTGGAAGGCTACGATTTCATCAGCGATGCGGAGACCTCGCGCCGCCCGACCGACGCACGCGTCCCGGGTGCGCTGGATTACGGCGACTGGGTGGAGAACGACAACGAGTGCTACACCGGCTCGCTGGCCGAAGACAGCTCCTGGCACGGCACCCACGTGGCCGGCACGGTCGCCGAGGCCACCAACAACGGCGTCGGCATGGCCGGCGTCGCCTACAAGGCCAAGGTGCTGCCGGTGCGCGTGCTTGGCAAGTGCGGTGGCAGCCTGTCGGATATCGCCGATGCCATCACCTGGGCCTCGGGCGGTACGGTCGCGGGGATCCCGGCCAACGCCAATCCGGCCGAGATCATCAACATGAGCCTGGGCGGCAGCGGCGCCTGCGATCCGGTCTACCAGGCCGCGATCAACGGTGCGGTGTCGCGCGGCACGCTGGTGGTGGTGGCGGCAGGCAACGCTGGCGGCAATGTCTCCAACGCCCGTCCGGCCAACTGCAACAACGTCGTCGCGGTGGGTGCCACGCGCATCACCGGCGGCATCACCTACTACTCCAACTATGGTGCGGCGGTGGATCTGTCGGCCCCGGGCGGCGGTGGCAGCGTGGATGGCAATCCGGGCGGCTACATCTGGCAGGCGATTTCCAGCAGTGCCACCTCGCCTGAGCTGGGGACCTCCGATTACGGCGGCAAGGGCGGCACCTCGATGTCCTCCCCGCACGTGGCCGCGGTCGCCGCGCTGGTGCAGAGCGCCCGCATCGCCAACAACCGCGACGCGTTCACCCCGGCCCAGCTGGAAACCCTGCTGAAGGAAACGGCGCGCAAGTTCCCGGTGACCATCCCGGCGGCGACCCCGATCGGTACCGGCATCGTCGACGCCAAGGCCGCGCTGGCAAAGGCGCTGGAAGAAGAGTGCACCGAGAACTGCGGTCCGACCGCGATTCCGCTGACCAACAAGGTGGCCGTGGGCGGCCTCAGCGGCGCCGGTGGCAGCGAAGTGCTGTACAGCTTCGACGCCCAGGCCGGCAAGGTGCTGAGCCTGCTCACCTACGGTGGCAGCGGCAACGTGTCGGTGTACGTCAGCCAGGGCAAGGAGCCGACCGCGACCGTGTTCGACGCCAAGTCGACCCGTCCGGGCAACAGTGAAACCGTGCGCTTCACCGCGCCGGTGGCGGGTACGTACTACATCAAGCTGGTCGGCGAGTCCGCATTCAGCGGCGTGAGCGTCATCGCCAACCAGTAACCGCGTGTGGTTTGCGGGCGTCCGTCTTTGTGACGGGCGCCCGCTTTTTGTTTGGGGGTTTCTCCACCGGTCCCCGCCCAGGCGCGTAGAAGGCGAACAGCCGCGGCCGTTGAACTTCATTGGCCTCACATACGGGATCAATCGTTGGC
>NZ_JBFULO010000644.1:0-1526 GCF_054049855.1 Stenotrophomonas sp. P5_B8
TCCTTCTACCGGGCGTACAAAGAGCTGTCGACCAACTTCTGGATCCCCGACGAAGTCGACATGAAGGGTGACGCGCGCGGGTACGGCGAGCTCAGCGCGCGCGAAAAGAACGCCTACGATTCCATCATCGGCCTGCTGGCCACGCTGGATTCGCCGCAGACCCGCTTCATCTACAACGTCGCCGAATACATCACCGACCCGGCCGCGCACGCCAATGCGGCGATCATCGGCCAGCAGGAGGTGATCCACAACGAGAGCTACAGCTACGTGCTGGCCTCCATCGCCGGGCTGGCCGACCAGAACCGGGTCTTCGAGATCGCACGCACCCACCCCACCATCCAGGCGCGCAACCAGCCGATCATGCAGTCCTATGACGACTTCATGCGCGAGAAGACCGCCGAAACGCTCATCCGCTCGCTGATCCAGTCCTCGATCCTGGAAGGCATCAATTTCTATTCGGGCTTCGCGTTCTTCTACAACCTGGTGCGGCAGAACCGCATGACCGGCACCGGCAAGATCATCAGCTTCATCAACCGCGACGAACTGGCCCATACCAAGTTCATCAGCGAGTTGATCCGCGCCATCATCGGCGAGAACCCGCAGCTGCAGGGCGATCAACTCACCGCCTACGTGCACGACGCCTTCGAGCATGCCATCGCGCTGGAGACCCGCTGGACCGGTGAGGTGCTGGACGGCATCGACGGCATCGACGTGGACGAGATGATCCGCTACGTGAAATACCGCGCCAACAAGATGGCCGGCATGCTCGGCATCGAGAAGCTCTACAGCGATACCAGCGTCAACGTGATGCCGTGGATCAAGGCCTACGCCGACAACTTCACCGAAACCAAGACCGACTTCTTCGAGATGCGCAACGCCAGCTACAAAAAGACCAATGCGGACAACGGCTTCGACGATCTGTAGGAACGCGCGGCCATGAACCTCCTGCTTGCCTATGCATCGTTGAGCGGCAACACCCGTGAAGTGGCGCGGCTGCTGGCTGCTTACTGCACCGAGCGAGGTCATGCGGTGCGCTGCCTGGACGTGGACAGCGACCCGGTGGACGATGCCCTTGCCCAGCCGCATGCGGGGTTGCTGCTGGGCTGCTGGACTGACAACGCCGGCCGCACGCCTGCCGAGATGAAGCAGTTCGTGGCCACGCTGCGCGACGGACCGGGGCTGCCGCCCGGCGAAACCGTGGCGGTGTTCGGTACCGGGGAAACCCAGTGGGGCCTGGAGTTCTACTGTGGCGCCGCGCACCGGCTGGCCCGTTTTTTCGGCTCGCCACTTCCGGTGCTGGAGATCGAGCAGATGCCGCACGGCAGCGACGACACCCAGACCATTCACCGCTGGGCCGACCGTGTGCTGGCCCATTTCGAGACGCCTTCCAATGCTGACCCTGCACGCCACCACCGCTGACGACTACCGTGCCGCCCTGCGCGAACATCCTGTTCTGCTGGTCGATTTTCACAAGGACGACTGCCCGGGCTGCCGGATGCTGGACATGTCGCTGGCCAGCGTCGCCG
>NZ_JBFULO010000645.1:0-1523 GCF_054049855.1 Stenotrophomonas sp. P5_B8
GAGGGCTTCCAAGCAACGATGTTCTGGCGAAACCGCTGCATCAACAACTCAGGAGATGAATATTACACGAGTTGCGCACGTTTGTATCGTTTTTTATGAAATATGTGCAAACGCCTGCTGGCACCAGACCATGATCGGGTTCCACGCCAGGCCCAGGCCCAGCAGTGCCAAGGCGTTCACGCCCAGCACCACACCCAGCACGCGGTCGTGGTTGGCCGGCAGCGGCTCGCCCACCGGCTCATCGAAGTACATGACCTTGATCACGCGCAGGTAGTAGAAGCAGCCCACCACCGCGGCCAGCACGCCCAGGATCGCCAACCACAGCATGCCGCCGTTGATCGCCGCGCCCAGTACCGCCAGCTTGGTCCAGAAGCCCAGGAACGGCGGAATACCCGCCATCGACGCCATGATGCACAGCACCAGGCCGGCCATCCACGGATTGCGTGCGTTGAGGCCCTTGAAATCTTCGATCTTCTCGGCCTCGAAGCCGCTGCGCGACAGCGCGATGATCGCGCCGAAGCCGGCGGTCGACATGATCGCGTAGCTCAGGGCGTAGAACAGCGCCGCCGAGTAACCGCGCTCACCACCGCCGGCGATGCCGAGCAGCAGGAAGCCGATGTGCGATACGGTCGAGTAGGCCAGCATGCGCTTGAGGTTGGTCTGCGCGATCGCCATCAGGTTGCCGATCACCAGCGACAGCGCGGCCAGGCCGGCGATCAGGTACTTCCACTCATCCGACAGCGGGCCCAGGCCCATTTCCAGCAGGCGGTAGGCCATGCCGAACGCGGCCAGCTTCGGTGCCGAGCTGATGAACAGCGCGACCGGCGCCGGGGCACCCTGGTACACGTCGGGCAGCCACATGTGGAACGGGGCCGCGCCGAGCTTGAAGGCCACGCCGGCGATCATGAACACCGCGCCGGTCATCAGTAGTACGCGCTCTTCCGAGTGCGGAATGGCGGCCTGGATCGCGTCCAGATGCAGCGAGCCGGTGGCGCCGTAGATCAGCGACATGCCATACAGCAGCAGCCCCGAAGCCAGCGAACCGAGCACGATGTACTTCATCGCCGCTTCCGAGGCCAGGCCGTTTTCACGGTTGCTGGCCACCAGGGCGTAGGAGCACAGCGCCAGCAGTTCCAGGCCCAGGTAGACCATCAGCAGGCTGCCGGCGGACACCAGGATCATCATGCCGGCGGTGCCGAACAGGATCAGCACCGGGATCTCGCCCTGGTACAGCTTGCGCTCGCGCAGGTAGCTCCAGCCATAGACCAGGGTCAGGCCGCTGCACAGCACGATGACGGTCTTCATGACGTCGGCCGCGGTATCGCGGACGAACATGCCGTGGAAGACCTCGCCCTGCCCGCCCACTCCGGTGGCGAGCATGAACAGCACCGCGGCCAGCGCGGCGACCGACAGCAGATGGGTCCAGATCTTGTTCTTGTCGCTGATGAACAGATCGAGGATCAACAGGGTGAACGCACTGGCGATCAGCACCAGCTCGGGAGCGAGCGGGGGCAGGTCAGCGG
>NZ_JBFULO010000646.1:0-1523 GCF_054049855.1 Stenotrophomonas sp. P5_B8
CGCCGGTGTCTATTGCTCGGGCGGGAAGACCACGGGCATTCTGCACCATGCTATGCGCGATGCCATTTCCATATGCGAATGAACGCAAGGCACCATCAGGATAGTGAGAAATAGCGCTTGCGTAGCTTCCGACACGTGTCGGTTGGCCAAGCGCGTTCGGCGCGAAGATGAGCTGCAAGCCACTGGGATACTGCAGGCTGGCTAGTGACGCATTGGCATCATATCCATAACCCATGGACCATATTCCCGTCCCAGGCTGCTGGAGCGTTTCACCGATGACTGGGCCGCGCTTGCTGTATGCATACGTATTGATGACCTGTTTGCCGTCTGGATTGTTAGTCACGACCTGAGTCGGTAACCCAGCGTTGTTGTAGGTCCAAGTCTGGTTCCCACTGCCGTCAGCGAAGATCAACTGCTTAAGTCGATTTCGAGCGTCATAGCTACGGTCGACGCGACGTCCCGAAGCTTGCGCCGCAGCTTCATCGCAACTGTTGGTCGCCGTCAGCGAAAGCCCAGCCGCAGACCATGCAAGGTTACCAGCGGCATCGTAGCCCGCTACGCTGGCTCCGGTCTCCGGCTCTACGCTCTTGCAGAGTTCCTGCTGCGAGTTGTACACGTATGAACGGGTCACGGCCACGCTACCCGTTGCGTTGCGGCGTTTGATCGAAATGGGCTTGCCGAATACGTCGCGCCCTATCTCTGTGAATGCTCCGGCCGGATGCTCGATCGCCACTGCAAAGTCATAGGCGGGAGCGTCATATACGCGATACTGCGTTATGGTGGCTTGCTTGCGAGGATCGGTCGTGCGAACACGCATGCCAGCCTCATACGCTGTTACCGTGGTCAGTAGACCTTGTTCGCTGTCAATCGAACTGGATGTCGGTCGACCCAGGGCATCATACTCACTCCACTGTCCCGACACTGGGTTGCTACCCGAGGCAGGATATGACTGGAAGGTCGTCCGGCCAGAATGATCGTAGGTGAAGCGCTGATATCGCTCTGTCGCGGCGACATTGCTTCCGTCACGTTCGCGGGTCAACGCTGGTCGCCACATCGCATCAAACCACGTTACCTTGTTGCGGTTACCGGTATTGCTAGTCAACCGCCAGTGGCCCGCAGCTAGTCCATGCTCAACGGAATCGACGCGCTCGAACACCTGCGTCGTGGAATTCCATGCGACGGTATCTCCGGATGCAAATGCCCTTTGAGTCTGCCGACCCATCGGGTCATAAGCATACGTCGTTTGATAGCCCATCTCGTTGGTAACAGAGCGAATCCAACCATTGTCATCCACACTCGCCGAAATCGACGTGCCATCGGCAAAGCCAATAGCCTGCGGGGTGCCGCGCTTCCAACTACTCAAGGTGGTGACATTCCCGCGCCCATCGGAAAAGCTGGCGATGCTCCCATCAGCGTGATATGCCAACTTCTGCACGAGCTTCCCGAACTGCCGACGCTCATATGGCAGTCCGTTTGCATTATAGGTGGTCTGCGCTTCGACCAGGCCCGTATCGTTGTTGGTC
>NZ_JBFULO010000647.1:0-1519 GCF_054049855.1 Stenotrophomonas sp. P5_B8
GATCGGCAGCATCTCGCACATCGAGGGCCTTGCCGCCGCAGTGGTTTCTTCCGCAGACGTGTACGGCGGGCTGGGCGTGGACATCGAATCGGTTCACACCGTCGGCAAGGAGCCCCAGGCGCTGCTCGCAACGGTCGTCGATGAGCAAGAGTACGCCTACCTTCTATCGCGGCATGCCAACGAGGGCTTCGATGTACTGTTGACAACGGCCTTCTCGGCCAAGGAATCCCTGTTCAAAGGCGCGCATGCCGCTGTCGGTCGCTATTTCGACTTTTCCAGTGCAAGGGTGAAATACGTTGACCGACAACGCCGCGTGGTCTCGATCATCCTGCAGGAGACCTTATGCGAGTCGTTCGTTGCTGGTCAGTTGCTGCATATAGGCTATCGCCACCTACCTGGCGATATCGTGCTGACCGGCTTTTGTTGGTAGATCACGTCCCGGCCCCAGCCCCGGCGCGCACGCAGCACCATATCGGCGCGATACTTCACGCGATGGCGTTGGCACCTAGCGTGCAGGCAATACGTTGCAGGACCTGATCCCGCTGGCCGTGGATGAAGAAGTGATCGCCCGCGAAGAGGTGATGATCGAATCCAGCGCTGGTTTCCAGACTCCAACCAGTGATCTGATCGATGCTGGCACGATCCTCATCCGTGCCGGCGAAGGCCGTGATCGGCACAGCGAGTGKCGGCGAAGGCTGATAACGGTAGGTTTCGGCGAGGGCAAAGTCGGCACGTATTACAGGTAGCAGCATCGTCATCAGGTCGGGGTCGGCAAGAATTTCCGTAGGCGTACCGTTGTAGTCGCGCAGCACGTCGATCAAGGCACTGTCATCAAGCAGATGCCTCCCCTTGGGCTCGTCGCGAAAGCGAGGTGCGTGGCATCCCGATACGATCAGGTGACAGGGCAACGATGCTCCTCTAAGCGCCAGTCCGCGGGCCGCCTCAAACGCAACCAGCGCTCCCAGGCTGTGGCCGAAGAATGCGAACGGCCGGTCAACACTCTGCGCCAGCAACGGCACCAGCGTATCCATCAGTGTTGGCAGGTCATGATATGGAGGTTCGGCGTAGCGCGCGCTGCGCCCTGGCAACTGTACGGCGCAGATCTCCAAGGGCGCAGGTAGTTGTTCCTGCCATCCCAGATAGCTGGCGGCGTTGCCACCAGCGTAGGAGAAACAGTACAGGCGGACACTGTTCACTGCAGAGCCACGCTTGAGGAACCACGAACGATCCATCATGGCGCTTCTCCCTCCATCGCCGCGACTTCCTGTTCCAGTGCAACCAGGTCTTCGGCTGAGTACCCGGCCAGTATCCTGGCCACTATCTGGTCGCCAAGCGCGGCCAACCGCGGATGCTTGAACACCTCTGAAAGCGCGGGCTCAATGGCAAACTGCTGACGTATGCGCGTCACAAGTTGAATGGCCGTCAGCGAGTGCCCCCCCAGCTCGAAGAAGTGGTCGTGCCGTCCCACCCGCTCCACGCCCAGCAGCTCGACCCAGATCGCGGCCAGCGCCTGTTCCAC
>NZ_JBFULO010000648.1:0-1516 GCF_054049855.1 Stenotrophomonas sp. P5_B8
GAGCAGAAGTGGAACGACTACGCCGGCCAGGACTGGAAGGGCAAGACGGTGGTGATGTTCGTCAACGACCCCGGCTTCCACGTCAACGACGCCAAGCTGTTCGACGGCAAGCGCATGACCTACTACGGGCGCTGGACCTACAAGTTCGAGGAAGCCGCCCGCAAGGGCGCCGCCGCGGCGCTGATCGTGCATGACACTGCCGGTGCGTCGTATGGCTGGGACGTGGTCAAGAACTCGTGGGCCGGCCCGCAGTACGACCTGCCGGCCAAGGATGATCCGGAGGCACGCATTCCGGCGCAGGGCTGGTTGAGTGCCGAGGCGGCGCGCCAGCTGTTCGCCGATGCCGGGCTGGATCTGGACAAGGCCTACAAGGACGCCAGCAAGCGCGGCTTCAAGCCGGTCTCGTTGAAAGCCAAGGTGTCCTTCGACCTGAAGAGCACCATCGCCGAAAAGACCTCGCGCAACGTGGTCGGCGTCCTGCCGGGCAGCAAGCGCGCCGACGAGGCCGTGCTGTACATGGCGCACTGGGACCACCTGGGCAAGCACGAGGGTGAGCAGGGCGACAACATCTACAACGGCGCGGTGGACAACGCGACCGGCGTAGCCGGAATCCTGGAAGTGGCCGATGCGATGGTGCACCAGCAGCCGCCGCCGGAGCGTTCGGTGGTGTTCCTGGCGGTGACCCTGGAAGAATCGGGCCTGCTCGGTTCCAAGTACTACGTCAGCCACCCGACCTTCCCGTTGGACAAGATTGCCGGGGTGATCAACATCGATGCGATGTCGGTGGCCGGCCGCGCCAAGGACCTGACCGTGACCGGTTTCGGCAGCTCGGAGCTGGAAGACATCCTCAAACCGCTGGCCGCCAACCAGGGCCGTACCCTGCATGGTGAGACCTCGGTGCAGAGCGGCTTCTACTTCCGTTCGGACCACTTCAACTTCGCCAAGGCCGGCGTGCCGGCGTTGTATGCCGATGGCGGGGAAGACCTGCGCGACGGTGGCGTCGAGGCAGGCCGCAAGGCAGCCGAGGCGTATGGCCGCGACCGCTACCACGGCCCGAAGGATRAGTTCGACCCGGCCACCTGGAAGCTGGACGGCACGGTGGAAGACCTGCAGTTGCTGTACGGCGTGGGCAAGGAGCTGGCCGGTGGTGATCGTTGGCCGAACTGGTATGAGGGCAACCCGTTCAAGGCGGCACGCGACGCGATGATGAAGGGCAAGGGCGCTGCGCCGGAAGCGGCAGCACCGGCTCCCTGAGCGGCTTGCGGTTATCAGGTTGAACACGAAACGGCGCCCATAGGGCGCCGTTTTTGTTTGTCGGCCCGCGCACCAGATCGCATCGTGATGGACCGCCGGTGCGGTGCCCTCGGCCGACAATGGGATCGCATGGCAGGGATGAGCAGGGCCCTGTTTAAAGGGCTTCCGCATCAGGGTCCATGCGTCGATAGGGTCGCAGGCAAGATCGGTGGTCGGGCCATGCTCGGCACCGCACCGGTGGGGATCGTGCACAGGTGTTGGA
>NZ_JBFULO010000649.1:0-1516 GCF_054049855.1 Stenotrophomonas sp. P5_B8
GCGGTACAGGATGCCATCGAGCACGTCGTAGGCCGGCAACGAGTCCTGGTCGGTCTGGTTGTCGCGCAGCTCGGCCGAGGGCGGGCGGCTGATCACCGCCGGCGGAATCACCGGCGCGCCGCCCACGGTGTTGCGCCACTTGGACAGGCCGAACACCTCGGTCTTGTACAGGTCCTTGAGCGGCGCATAGCCACCGCACATGTCGCCGTAGATGGTCGCGTAACCCACCGCATACTCGCTCTTGTTGCCGGTGGTCAGCAGCAGCCCGCCGAACTTGTTCGACAGCGCCATCAGGATCACGCCGCGGCTGCGCGACTGCAGGTTCTCTTCGGTGACGTCGGCAGCCTGCCCTTCGAACATCGGGCCGAGCGCAGCCATGAGCCCCTCGAACACCGGCTCGATCGACACCGCTTCCAGTTTCACGCCCAGCGCGCGGCACTGCTCGGCAGCCAGGTCGTTGGACACGCCGGCGGTATAGCGCGACGGCAGCCGCACCGCAGTGACGTTGTCCGCGCCCAGCGCGTCCACCGCCATGGCCAGCACCAGCGCCGAATCGATGCCGCCGGACAGACCCAGCCACACCTTCTTGAAGCCGTTCTTGCGGCAGTAATCCTGGATGCCACGGGTCACCGCGCGCCAGGCCAGCGCGTCCATGCTCTCATCGCCGTCGTCGATCCACTCGCGCGGCAGGAAACGGCGCGTCTGCGCGTCGTAATCCACCACCAGCCACTGGTCGGTGAATGCCGCCGCGGCCGGGTGCACGGTGCCGTCGCCGTCGGCCACGACCGAGGCGCCATCGAACACCAGTGCGTCCTGGCCACCGACCACGTTGAGGTAGGCGATCGCCGCCCCGCTCTCACGCGTGCGTTCGGCCAGCAGCGCATCGCGCTGGGCATGCTTGCCGCGCTCATAGGGCGAGGCGTTGGGCACCAGCACCAGCTGCGCACCGTCGCGCACGGTGTCGGCCAGCGGCTCGGCGAACCACAGGTCCTCGCAGATCAGCACGCCGACCGGCACGCCCTTCAGCTCGAACACGCAGCTGCCACCGTCCGGGTCCACGTCGAAGTAGCGGCGCTCGTCGAACACCGCGTAATTGGGCAGCTCGCGCTTGCGGTAGGTGTGCTCCACCTTGCCATCGCGCAGCACGCTGGCGGCGTTGTAGACCACCGCACCGGCCGCCTGCGGCCAGCCGACCACGACGGCGATGCCGGTTGCGGCGGCGGCGATGCGCGTGAGCGCCTGCTCACAGTCGTACAGGAAGCCCGGACGCAGCAGCAGGTCTTCCGGCGGGTAGCCGCTGATCGCCAGTTCCGGGAACACCACCAGCTCGGCGCCGTACTCATCACGCGCCTCGGCGATCATCGCGATGATGTTGTCGGTGTTCTGCGCCACCGCGCCCACCGGGAAATCAAACTGCGCCATCGCGATGCGGATCGAAGCCATGAAGGTCCAGCCAGTGGTTGCAATGCGCTCATTGTAGTGCCGGCCGCTGGCCGGCAACCACGCGATCGTTGGC
>NZ_JBFULO010000650.1:0-1510 GCF_054049855.1 Stenotrophomonas sp. P5_B8
GGCCACGCACGTTCTTCAGCGGGGTACGGTACTTGTTCATGCGGCCGCTCCCAGGAAGACGTAGGCCCACACCAGCGCGGTGATCACCAGGCTGGCGAACACCGAGATCCAGCTGCTGCGCACGAAGGCGGGGATGGAGAAGCCGATCGCGAAGTCCTGCACGATATGGCGCAGGCCATTGCACAGGTGGTAGGCGAAGGACCAGGTCCATGCGAACAGGAACAGCTTGCCGTACCAGCTGCCGGCATGGCCGGTGAAGCAGTTCCAGGATTCAGGACCCATCATCAGGGCGAGCAGGCCGCCGGCAATGATCAGGGCTCCAACAGACAGAAAGATGCCGGTGGCTCGATGCAGGATCGAGGTGGCCATCTGGATCTGCCAGCGATACACCTGAAGGTGCGGGGAAAGGGGACGTTCTCTGGCGGCCATTCGCTGGGCTCGTTGTCTCGGCTGGGCGGCGCAATGCCGCGTTGGCTCAATGCTGATCAGAAATCGATGCAGCGTCCGTTTTTCTCCCAATCTCCATACCGCACCGGATCGAGTCCGCCGCGGCCACCAATCTCCACAGGCACCGCGGGCGTCTCGGGAAGCGGCTGCTTCTCGTCGACCTGCGGGGCATCGGAGTCGGATTCTGGAGTGGGGGTTGTTTGGCCTATCATGGGTGGTCTCGCAACGCACAAATTTTAGACCCCGTTCACGTGCCTGACAACCTGCCCATGGAATTCAACGGCTTTCCGCGCCTCCCCGGTCACCAGCTGCTCAGTCTGGAGGGCACCGATGCAGCGGCATTTGCCCACGCCCAGTTTTCCAGCGACGTCACCGCCCTGCCCGAGCGGCATTGGCAATGGAGCGCCTGGCTGAGCGCCAAAGGCCGCACCATTGCTGTGTTCCAGCTGATTCGCGTGGACCCGGACACGGTGCTGCTGGTGCTCGCCGACGGTGATGCCGATGCGATTGCGTCGCAGTTGCAGCGTTTTGTATTCCGTCGCAAGGTCAGGATCGCGGTCCGCAATGACCTGATCGTGGCCGGCAGCTTTACCGCACCGGACGCCGCCTCGGGCGCAGCAATCGCTGCACATGGTGAGACGCTGGAGCTGGATGTGGGCAGCTACGCGCTGCCGCGGACGCTGCGCATTGCCCCGGCGCACGCCGATGAAGCCGCCGATTCTGCCGGCTTCGATCTGGCCTGGCGTCAATCCGATCTGCGCTACGGCGTGCCGCGGCTGGACCTGCCGCAACGCGAACAATGGACCCCGCAGCAACTCGGCCTGGACCGCTTGAACGGTTACAGCGTCAAGAAGGGCTGCTATCCCGGCCAGGAAATCGTGGCCCGCACCCATTTCCTGGGCAAGGCCAAGCGCGCATTGCAGTTGCTGCGCGTGGTCGACGGCGCAGTCAGCGGCGCGCAGGTCCAGCAGAACGGGACCGCCATCGGCACCCTGGCCAGCGTGGCCGGCGACCTGGCGCTAGCGGTACTGCCGCTGGAGATGCCCGGCGATCCGTTGTCGGT
>NZ_JBFULO010000651.1:0-1483 GCF_054049855.1 Stenotrophomonas sp. P5_B8
GATTCATCTCGTCAAGAAGCACGTCTGACTCGGCAGCCGCTGTCGTCGAGTCCTTGATGAACTGGCGTATCCAGTTCCCGACCTTCTTGAACGCGGCCTTGAGCTTCTTGCGAAGCCTTTCGTCATCAATGCGGTCGGCGGAGATCTCGTCGTGGCGCGGATTCTCCATGTCGCGAACACGGGCGCTCGTATCGCGATCGTCCGGCTGAAGGACCGCGACAAAGTCTCTCGACAGCGAGAAACGACGAAGTGGGTGCCCAAAGTGACTGAGGTTGTCAGCAATGTACATCCCGTTTCGTAGAATTCCGACCCGCCGTGGAAGCCCTTCGTGCTGAAGCAGAGTCAGCGTGAAATTCCCGGAATCGGGGGCTTCGTACTTGTCTACCGAAGAAGCATCCGAGCAGAGTGCGTCGAGCATCGCTGCACTGAATGCCAGGTCGTCCGAAGTTCCTGTGCTCTCCGCTGYGGCGTGGATGAGAGGATTCTTGAAGAGATCGAAAACCGTTGTAGCGTCGATCTCGATGTTCTGCTCGAGTGGTGAGATGACGCTGAAGCGGATAGCGCCGTCCCGGATTGCGGAGAAAAAGTTCCTGATCAGCGACTCCGCGATCAGCCATTGCCAACCATCTGTCTGTGCAAACCCGATGCTCGCGACAGTGGTTCCTGTTTCGGTTCGGCGGAGCCATTGGGGAAGCTTTGCAACCTCATCGACCGGCTGATACGGGGGGGGGGCCCAATAACCGGTTGCTCTCAGCGGCTGACCATCTTCGTGGGAGATCAGAATGCTCTTGCCCTGCGCAAGGTGACATTCGTTGCCTTCAGAATCCGTGTAACGCGTGGAGTAGAACACGGTTCTGAGATTGGAGATCGCAAAGGCCGCGTTCTTGCCGATGCCAAAGGATCCGCCTGCATCCGCGACGTTCTTCTGRCTGACACCAGAGGATTTGACGAGGGCGTGGAATGGGCTGCCCTCAATCGCGGGTCCAAGCAGCCCGGTTGTTCCGTAGTCTTCAACCAGAAGAACTGGCATTGTCTGCTGGTCAGTGAGAGCAGCTGCCCGCGTGAAGAACTCAATCTCTTTCTTACGCCTCTTGCTCTTTGCCTGAGAGAGGCAGGCTCGGACGGAGGATGCGAGATCCTTCAATCCCGGAATGYCGCCCGTGGGGACATCCAACAGTCGAAACACCAGGTGAACCGTATTGGAGTCTTGGTCCTGTGCTTTAGCCGCGGCATCCAGACTGTTCTGGGAGCATTCCCGCGCTACGCCCGGGAATGGAGACCCTTTAAATGTCTCAATGCCTGCGTGACCCAGCCCTTCTTCCTCGAGTCCCGGGTTTGGTAGAAACTTCCAGCCTGTCATTCCATTGCCCCTGTGAAGATCACGTGCAGATGCAATTAAAGCAGCCGCGCTTGAGCTGGGCAATGTATCCGTTCGTCGCAGGGGCAACGCTGCCGAGTCGCATTCGACTGCCGTCAGGTAGGG
>NZ_JBFULO010000652.1:0-1476 GCF_054049855.1 Stenotrophomonas sp. P5_B8
GGCCGATGACCATTTCCGGCGAACGGTCCACGCAGATGGCAACCTGCACGCCGGGGGCGACACCTTGATCACGCAGATGCCTGGCCAGGCGATTGGCCTGCTCATTGAGCTGGCGATAGCTGAGGGTATGTTCCTGGAAGCGCAGCGCGATGGCATCCGGGGACTCGGCGGCACGGGCCTCAAACAGCTCATGGATGCAGCGCTTGGCCGGGTATGGCGTGGCGGTGGCATTCCAGTCGACCAGAATCTTGTACCGTTCCTCGGCTGGCAGCAACGGCAGCGCATCGACAGACTCGCCGGCGTTGGTTGCCATCGCCGACAGGATCGTTTGCAGGTAGGTGCCGATACGTTCGGCGGTGCTTCGGTCGAACAGCGCCGTAGCGAAGTTCAGCGACCCGGCCAGGCCATCTCCGCGCTCGCCCAGGTTCAAGGTCAGGTCGAATTTGGCAAATGGCGCAGCCTTGTCGAGCGGCTGCACCGCGAGGCCGGCCAGCGACAGGTCGGCATGTTCCATGTCCTGCCACGACAGCATGACCTGGAAGAGCGGCGAATGCGCGAGGCTACGGGGCGGTCGCACCATCTCCACGATCTGCTCGAATGGCAGGTCCTGGTGCTGCTGGGCTTTCAGAACGACTTCGCGCACGCGTTGCAGAAGCTCCTCGACATTGATCGTGCCCGAGGTATCGATCCGCAGCGCCAGCGTATTGACAAAGAATCCGATCAGCCCCTCCAGCTCCTGCCGGGGCCGATTTGCGGTGGGTGTGCCGATGATCAGATCGGGTTGACCGGACAGTCGCGACAACAGCACCGACCAGGCGGCCAGCACAGTCATATACAAGGTTACGCCGCACTGTTGGCTAAGTGCCTTCAGGCGTGCAGTCAGATCGGGCTCGATTGCCAAGGGCAGTGTGTCGCCGGAAAAATCCTGGGCCGTGGGCCGACGCCGATCAGTGGGCAACTCGAGCAGCGTTGGTGCGCCAGCCAGTTGCGTGCGCCAGTAAGCGGCCTGCTCGATAAGAGCATCGTTGGATAGCCAGCGTCGCTGCCAGGCCGCATAGTCGGTGTACTGCAACGGCAGGGCCGCGAGCCCGGAAGGTCGGTTGTTCACGAAGCCGGCATACAGCGCCTGCAACTCGCGGAACAATACGGTGCCCGACCATCCATCGGATACAATGTGATGCATGTTCAGCGCCAGCACGTGATGCTCGGCTCCGAGCTGTACCAACCGTGCGCGCACAAGCGGGCCCTGGCTCAGATCGAAGGGACGCATCGTCTCTTGGTCAAGCAGGTTGGATAGCGCTGCCTCAGCATCGGCCGCTCCGCGGAGGTCGTCGCTTGCAAACGGGAACCCAGCCTCGGCTGGCTCGATGCGCTGCTTCGGCGTGCCGTCGACAACGACCAGCGACGTGCGCAGGGATTCGTGGCGTACCACCAATGCGTCCAGCGCCTTGCGCAGCGCGGCAACATCCAGGTGAC
>NZ_JBFULO010000653.1:0-1473 GCF_054049855.1 Stenotrophomonas sp. P5_B8
ATGGTCGGGTAGTCGGGCAGTTCCCCAGCAAGGTCAAGCCGGACGACAAGGCGCTGGTCGCGGCGATCGAACGTGAGCTGTCCGTCACGGCTGCAAAGCGCTGACGTCCTCGACATCTCGCATGTGCGTGCGACAATGATCGCTTTCGCGCCGACGTCGGCGTCCAGTCACTTCCAGGAAAGCAGCGAATGAAGATGGGAATGCGCGGCGCCGCGGCGTCGGTTCTGATTCTGGCGATGGGTGCCACCGGTACCGTGATGTCGCAACAACCGGCCGCGCGTGCGGCCGTCAAGGAGACCTCCGCTTTGAACTCCCAACGGGAAAAGCTCGGCTACGCCATCGGCATCGATGTGGCCAACTCGTTCGCCCCGATCTCCAGCGAGATCGATCTGGTGGCACTGCGTCGCGCCATCACCAATGCCTTCGAAGGCAAGCAGCCGCTGATCAGCCAGGAAGAAGCGCAGAAGACCGACGGCGCGCTGCGCCAGGCGATGGCCGCCAAAAGTGGCCAGCCGGTGCCGGGCGTGGCCCCGGGTACCCCGGCGCCGAAGGTGGACCGTGAAAAGGTCGGCCTGATGCTGGGCAGCTACGCCGTTGGCCCGTCGCTGGCGCCGCTGAAGGACGATCTGGACCTGGATGCGCTGTTCGACGCGATCGGTACCACCTTCAACAAGGGCACCGCCAAGATGACCCCGGAGCAGGCCAAGGCCACGCTGGAAGGGTTCATGGCCGGCAAGCAGGCTGAAATGCAGGCCCAGGCGTCGGCCAAGGCCGGTACCAACCGGACCGAGGGCAATGCCTTCCTGGCCAAGAACAAGACCGTGCCGGGCGTAGTCACCACCCCGTCGGGCCTGCAGTACCAGGTGCTGCGTCCGGGGTCGGGCGAGCGTCCGATGCCGACCAGCAAGGTCCGCGTGAACTACGAAGGCAAGCTGCTGGACGGCACCGTCTTCGACAGCAGCTACGAGCGCGGCCAGCCGATCGAGTTCGGCCTGGACCAGGTCATCAAGGGCTGGTCCGAAGGCGTCTCGCTGATGCCGACCGGGTCCAAGTACCGCTTCTGGATCCCGGGCGAGCTGGCCTACGGCGAACAGGGCACGCCGGGCGGTCCGATCGGTCCGAACGCGACGCTGACCTTCGACGTCGAACTGCTCAACGTCCTGCCGTAAGCGAAACTGGAGTCCCCACGGACATGCGTGTAGCGATTTTCGGTACCGGTTACGTCGGTCTGGTCACGGGTACCTGCCTGGCCGATGTCGGCCACCAGGTGGTCTGCGTCGATATCGACCAGGCCAAGGTCGATGGCCTGAACCGTGGCGTCATCCCGATCTACGAACCGGGCCTGGAGCCGATGGTCAAGGCCAATCACGCCGCATCGCGGCTGGCCTTCACCACCGATGCCGCCAGCGCGATCACGCATGGCCAGGTGATTTTCATCGCCGTGGGCACGCCACCGGACGAGGACGGCAGCGC
>NZ_JBFULO010000654.1:0-1466 GCF_054049855.1 Stenotrophomonas sp. P5_B8
GCAACTGCGGCTCCAGGAAGATCCCGCCGGCCTGTGCACCGCCCACGCGGAACGCGTAGCCGGTTTCAATCGCGCCCTGCCAGCCGCGGCTGTCGTAGCGTTCGGCGTCCAGCCCGACGCCTTCCACGCGGTTACGGAACTGCGCACGCTGCACCGAACCATCCACGTAGAAGCCGGCATACGGATCGACGTCATTGCCCGCCCGCCACGTACCGTACACCCCCAGCGCTTCGCCCTTGACCTTGCCGCGGGCGTAGTAGCCGGTAAGCGCATTGGTCGAGGTGCTGGTGGCATTGCCACTGGACAGCATCACGCCTACGCCGCTGCCCGCATCGTTGCGCCACACATCGGCGCCGACGCTGAGCGACTGGCTGTTGCCCTGCACATCCAGCTGCTGGCTCACCGCATCAAAGCCGGTACGCGAGCCATCCACCCGCGCCCAGGCGCGGCCGCTGTTCTGGCCGGCATGGCGGTCGTGGTAGCCCAGTCGGAACATGGATTGGGTGGCCTGCAGGTTGGCCAGGTAAGCCCCACCTTCCGGACGCAGCACCGGCACCGGCGGGTCGACCGGCGGATCCACCGGCGGGTCAACGGGGCCGCCGCAGCCGGGCAGGGTGGGATCGGTATCGCAGGGGTCCGGCGCCGTCGGCAGCTGCGAGCGCAGGTACCAGTTGCCTGCGTTCTTGAACAGGAAATATTCGTACTGCCCGCCCACGGCACGTCCGGCCAAGTCGAACTGGCCGTTGGAGGCACCGGCCACGGTGATCAGCTCGATGCCGTTGACCGTCTGCGCCCCGGCACCACYCACGTTGTTGACCCGCACGTTGGTCTGGCCACTGCTGTCGCCGCCGATGACCAGCTTGTCCGAGGCGGCATCGTCGCCGGCCAGCACGGTGTTGAACAGCAGCGTGCCGCCGTTGCCGGTGTAGTTGCCGCTCACGGTCAGGGTGTTGAACGCGGTGCCGTTGCCCAGCGCGACTACACCGCCGGTCGCCGCGGTCAGCGTGTTGACGCTACTGTTGCCCGTGAGCTGCCAATAGCCGCCCTGATCGATGGTAGCGGCGTTGACGCCAGTGAAGCTGCCGTTGATACGACCGCCGTTGGAAAGGGTAACGTTGCCAACGCTGCCATCGGCGGCGACCAGGACGTTGCCATCCAGCACGCTGCCTTCCACGAAGAGGTTGGCCGTGGTGATGCGGTCGGTGGCAGACCCTTGCTCGACGGTGAGGATGTTGCCGTCACCGCCGCTGAGCGAGGCGCCGTTACGGACGAAAATGTCGGTGCTGGCGAGCAGGCCGGTCCCGTCGGAGCGGACGTTGATCGCGCTGCCCGCGGTGCCGACCACCGACGATCCGTCGATGATGACCGTGCCGTCGCCAGGCCTGGCGACGGCGAGTGAACTGGCGTGCAGAATGCTCAGGCCGTGCGCCTCTCCGCGGATGACCGAGCCGTTGAGCGCAGTCACC
>NZ_JBFULO010000655.1:0-1464 GCF_054049855.1 Stenotrophomonas sp. P5_B8
CGCCAACCCATGCACCACGCCGAAGGACGGATTGCCACGCACCAGCGTCGCGCCCGGGAATGCAGCGGCCACCGCATCCTGCAGATAACCGGCGCGCGACATCCCGCCGGTGAGGAACACCGCCGCCGGATCGTGGCCGATGTCGGCACGGACCTGCTCCAGCAGCGTCCGCAGTTCGCCCAGGTAGTTGCCCGCAGAGGCTTCCAGGCGTGCGCGCTCCACCTGCACGGCCATGCCGCGCTCGATGAAATCCAGCGCACTGTCGTGCGCGGCGGTGCTGCTCAGCGCGATCTTGCAGCGTTCCACCTCGCGGTACAGGCGCGCCGTGTTGCCGGTGTCCTGCAGCGCCTGCATGCGCTTGCCCCACGGCTGCTCGGCGTCGCGGTAGCTGTGCTGGCGGAAATCGCGTTGCCGGGTCATGTCCTGCACCATCGCCGCCTCCACGTAGTGGTGGGCGGGGATACGGCTCACGCCGCGACCGAACAGCGGCATGTATGCGCCCAGACTCAGGGCCAGGTCGATATCGGTACCGCCGCGCGCGATGCCCCAGGCGCGATGGATCTTCGGTGCCTGCGTGCCGCCCACGCGCGCATGCGCGATGTCGGTGGTGCCGCCGCCGATGTCGACCACGATCGCCTCGTGTTCCTGCGTGCTTTCGGCGTGGTAATGCATCGCCGCCGCCGCCGGTTCCTCGAGGAAATCGACGTCGTCGAAACCGGCGGCGATCGCCGCGGTGTGCAGGATCTCCAGCGCCTGGTCGTTGCCGGCTGCGCCGATCGAACTGCGGAACTGCACCGGCCGGCCCAGCGTGGCCGTGCGTACCGGCCGGTCGAGCTGGCGTGACGCGGTCAGGCGGATGTGTTCGAGGATGTGGGTGGCGATGCCGGTGATGGTCTGGCGCGCGCGCGGATGCAGGTTGTAGCCGAGCATCGATTTGGGGCTCTGCACCAGGTTGCCTTCGTTCTCTTCGAAGTAGGCTTCCAGCGCATCGTCGCCGTAGACGGCGTTCTGCAGCAGCTTGGTGGAGGTGAGCGGGGCGCGCATCTGCTCTTCCATCCACTGCCGGCGCACCACGCGCAGGGCTTCGCGGCGCAGCGCATCGGGCGCGCGCTCCTGGCCGGCGGCACGCGCATCGCGTGCGGCCGCGTCGATCAGGCGGGCCAGCTCGTGCTCCAGCGCCGGGGTCAGCTCGAAATCGTTCGGGTCGCGCATCACCTCCGGGAAATACACCGTGGTGCGGAACTGCTCGGCCTGGCCGAACTGGATCGGCACCACCCTGCCGTCCACCACCGCAGCGGCGGCGGAGTTGCTGGTGCCAAAGTCGATGCCGATTTTCATGCAGGCCGGGCCGGAGGTCAGGGGGCGCGCACTTTGCGGCAAGCGGGCCAGCGGTGCAAGGGCCGGGGGGCCGGGCGGTTACAATAGGGGTTGTTCAGTTTACGAAGGCCTCACCATGTCCACCGC
>NZ_JBFULO010000656.1:0-1463 GCF_054049855.1 Stenotrophomonas sp. P5_B8
GGGCTGCCCCGGGAACAGGATCACGCGTGTCCACAGCACGCCTCGACGCAGCTGCACCGAGGGCGGTGCGGTGATCGGCACTGGCAGCACCCGGTCATCCACCTGCAGCTCGATCTGCGCGCCAGCCAGGCGCAGTTGCCAGTGCGGCGCGCGCGTGAAGCGACGACCCCAGTGCGAAGGGGTCCAGAGCTGGGTCATCAAGGGTTCCAGAAAGCGGCCGGCACCCTGCGGTGCGGCGGTGGGTCAGCCCCCAATGATAGGAAAATCCCGCACCGTGCGCTCAGATTTCATGGGCAAGCGCCTGAACCACCGGTAGCGCCGACCCAGGGTCGGCTGCCTTCGGCTCAGGACCGGCAGGCCGCCGCCGCATTCGCACGCGACTGCCGGTCCACCAGCACCGCCACGCCCCACAGCAGCAGGCCGCCCAGTGCGGTGGCCGCACCGACGTAACCGGTCGTTGCCGGGCTGAAGCCGGCCCCGATCGCCATGCCACCCAGCCACGGTCCCAGTGCGTTGGCGGTATTGAACGCCGCATGATTGGAGGCGGCTGCAAGCGTCTGCGCCTCACCGGCCACATCCATCAACCGGGTCTGCAGCACCGCGGCCAGCGCCCCCATCGTGCCCACCGCGATGATCATCGGGAACAGGCTCCACACCGACTGCGCGGCCATCGGGTAGGCCAGCAGCACCACGATCGACCACAGCAGCACCACTGCCGCGGCCCGGAAATGGAATTTGTCCACCAGCCAGCCGCCCGCGACATTGCCGATGATCGCGCCAACGCCGAAGATGCCCACTGCCAGCGGCATCCAYGACTCGGCCAGGCCGGTCACCTGGACCAGGGTCGGGGCAAGATAGGTGAACACACAGAACATGCCGGCGAAGCCGACCGAGCCGATCGCCAGCGCCAGCCACACCTGGGGCCGGTTGAAGGCGCGCAGCTCGCGCATCGGCGAGGTCCGTACCTCATCCGGGTCGGGCAGCAGGAAGCGCGCGATCATCACCACCGTGGCGATGGCAAGCACGCTCACCAGGGCGAAGGCGGTGCGCCAGCTCAACTGCTGTCCGAGCCAGGTGGTCAGCGGATTGCCGACCAGGATCGCCACCGACAGGCCGAGCAGCACCTTGGACATTGCCGCGCCGCGCTGCGCCGGCGGGCTGATCGCTGCGGCCACCAGCATCGCCACGCCGAAGTAGGCGCCGTGCGGCAGACCGGCCACGAAGCGGGCCAGCAGCATCGTGCTGTAGTTCGGGGCCAGCGCGCTGGCCAGGTTGCCCACCGCGTAGAAGGCCATCAGGGCCAGCAGCAGGCTGCGCCGCGCATAGCCGGCGCCGGCGAAGGCCAGCACCGGGGCGCCGACCACCACGCCGATGGCATAGGCGCTGATCAAATGACCGACCTGCGTCTCGCTGATCGACAACCCGCGGCTGATCTCCAGCATCAGGCCCATGCTGGCGAACTC
>NZ_JBFULO010000657.1:0-1457 GCF_054049855.1 Stenotrophomonas sp. P5_B8
CAATGCGGCATCGAGCATCCATCGTGTGGAAAGGCGGAACTGACGGTAACAGCGTCAGCGCGCGCAGTAGTTGCCCAGGCTGACCCCGAAGCTGGCGCGGAAGGCGCGCAGGAACGTACCGGCATGCTTGAAGCCGATGGCGGGGGCCGCCTCGTCAACGGACATGTCGCCGCGACGTACCCGGGCAGCGGCGTGCTCGAGCCTTACCCGCGTCCCGAACTGTTGCGGCGATTGATCGTAGGCAGCCAGAAAGGCTTCGGAGAAATATCGAGTGGGCAGGCCTACCCACTGCGCCAGTTCGCGCGCGCTGACGGGGCGCTCGAGGTGGCCGTGCACGAACAGACACGCGTTCTGCAGGCAGGTCAGGACCTGGTGCTTGCGCACCATCGAGGGTCCAGGGCAGCGCGCCGCCCGCGAAGCGATGTCCCGCTGCAGCTCGGCCATGAGCAGCAGCAGGGGGCGCGGGTCGGCGGGACGGTCCATGTCGGTGCCCCGCCCCCCGGCGATCCGACGCCATACCCGGGTTGCCATCTGCAGGTCGCCACGCGGCATCCGGCCCCTGCCGGGGTATAGCGGGGACGCACCTGCACCCAGCGCGGTCAGGGTATCGGCGCTCAGGCAGACGCCCACGCACATGCCGAGGCGCCCGGCCTGAAGGAGCGGCCCAGCCTCGCGCCCGAGCATGAGCCATTCACCGCGACGCAGCTCGAAGCGGCCTTCCGCACTTTGGATGACGGTAGTGCCGCGCAACTGCATCCACAGCGTGGTGACGCCTGGCGGTATCCGCACCGGTTCGCCGGAGGAATCACCGGGAATGGGCATTGCGCTGCATTGCCGTGCCGTCCCGCCGGCGTACCGGGACAGACGTGGACCGACCACGGCGACGGCAGCACAGTTCATGGTGAGCGGCGCGCGATATGGGGGACGCAGCCTTCCGGCGCCCAATCGGTGCGCGAGACCGCAGCATGCGAGCGGGTCGTGCATCGCCACCCCGCCTCGGCCGTGTAGTCCAGGGCGACGAAGTCGAAGCGCGCGCCGCCACAATAGAGATGTGCGGTGCGTGCAGAGGCGATGATGTCCACGACGATGGTGGTGCACAGCGAGGCCGGCCCATTGAGTCCGACCGCAGCAGGATCACTGACKTAGTCCCACGGTGATTCATGGGTCGCAAGGCGCTCGGCGCCGGCCTTGCCTTCGGATATCTCCGCCAACATCGCACTGATACGCGCGCGTGCCGTGTGGTTGCGGTAGCCGGGAATGGCGAAGGTGAGCAGCACGGCCAACGTGCCCACGGCAATGATCAGCTCGATCAGCGTGATACCGCGCTGGCGCGGTGGCATGGCGAGGCGTTGATTGACGGTAGCCCGTGGCGTGGACAGGTGCGTGGGTGTCACAGCGATGACGGCGTTTTCAAGCAAAGCGACCATGGCCTGGCGTTGATGGCCAGTGACCGAGGC
>NZ_JBFULO010000658.1:0-1455 GCF_054049855.1 Stenotrophomonas sp. P5_B8
GGATCAAAGAGCTCAAACTCAACGACGCCAAGCGCATCGCGTTCTTCGACGACGTCATCATGAGACATGAAGACGAGGTCAGGGTCAACGAGAAGGCCGGCCACACAATCGTCCGTGCCGCAAGCAACTATGGTGACCTGCTCAGCTTCTTCGTCATCGGCTCCATCATCTTCATCCTGGTCAACTACCGCACCATAAGCACAGAGGACCTGGTCGGGGTGGTGATGGCCCTGCTCTACATTACCGGCCCGATCGCGGTGATCCTCAATTCCATACCGCAGCTGAGCATCTCGCACGTATCACTGCAGCGGTTCGCCATCCTGTTCAATGAGATTCCCGCCGAGGCCATCGCCAACCACCAGGAGGACGTCCGCCCCTGGAGTGAGGTGAGGTTTGAAAAGGTCTGCTATCGTCATGAGCGCAAGGATGGCACCGGCTTTCAGGTGGGCCCGCTGGATCTGACCATCCGCCGCGGCGAGATTACCTTCATCGTTGGCGGCAACGGTTCCGGAAAATCCACGTTGAGCAAGCTGATTACGCTTCATTACCAGGCCAGCAGCGGTCGCATCCTGTTCGGCGATCAGCAGGTTGGCGATGCCACACTCGGGTCTCTTCGGCAGGGAATTGCGTCGATATACTCCGACTACTATCTATTCGACCGTGTCTTGGGATTGGACGATGCGTCAGCAGGCCCGCGTGTACAGGAATTGTTGCGCGAATTGAAGCTGGACCACAAGATCGCGTTCAGTAATGGGCGATTCTCCACACTGGCCTTGTCCGACGGCCAGCGCCGACGGCTCGCACTGCTCATTGCCGTCCTCGATGACAAGGATCTGTACCTGTTCGACGAATGGGCCGCCGACCAGGACCCGGTGTTCAAGGCAGTTTTCTATCAGGAAATCCTGCCGGCGCTGAAGCAGCGCAACAAGGCCGTTGTTGCCATCAGCCATGATGACCGCTACTTCGATGTTGCCGACCAGATCATCACGCTGGAAGAGGGACTGGTGCATTCCATATGTAATCCACTCACTGCACAGATGGATCATGTCGGTACGCACCAAGGGGTACGGGAGGCGCCTTGAACTCCATGATGTCTGACCTTGGCCACGGACCTGGCCCGCTACAGCGGTCGCCGACTCTCCTGCTGGAGCTGATCTCCGACATGGCTCCTGCCGCCAGGCCGGCCATTCTTGACGCGTGGTGCGAAGCCGATCTGTTTGACGCTCGCTGCTCCCCATCGGTATGCCTGCTGCGATTCGATGTCGACCGCTTCGACAATGGGCTGTTTGCCGCGACTGGAATTGAACAGCCGCCGCAGATCGCCCGTAGCGTGCACCGCCGGCAGGCGGAGTTCTTCTTTGGACGCTTGGTGGCGCGGGCCGCCCTCCAGTTGCAGGGCCTGCAGGTGGCGGGGATTACCATTGGCGATCAGCGGCAGCCTGTGTGGCCAGAAGG
>NZ_JBFULO010000659.1:0-1450 GCF_054049855.1 Stenotrophomonas sp. P5_B8
ATGCGCACGCCGTCGTTCTCGAACACGGTCTCACCCGGGCTGAAGGTTTCACCCAGCAGCGGATCGGGGAAGCGCTGGCGCTGGTACACCGGCAGGGCCGAGCGTGGCAGCTTGGCGTTGCGCGACGGGCTGTAGCTGCCTTCGGCGGCATGCACGCCGTCGCGGCCATCGAACACCCAGTCCGGCAACGGCGCGTTGCTCATGCTCTTGCCGGCGACGATGTCATCGGCGATCCACTGCGCGACCTGCTTCCAGCCGGCGGCCTGCCAGGTTTCGAACGGGCCCAGCGACCAGCCGTAGCCCCAGCGGATGGCCAGGTCGACGTCGCGCGCGGTTTCGGCGATGTCGGCCAGGTGGTAGGCGCTGTAGTGGAACAGGTCGCGGAAGGTCRCCCACAGGAACTGCGCCTGCGGGTGCTGGCTCTCGCGCAGCTTGGCGAACTTCTCGGCCGGGTTCTTGATCTTCAGGATCTCGACCACTTCCGGCGCGGCGGTGCGGTCGGCGGCGCGGTAGTCCTGCTTTTCCAGATCAAGGACGACGATGTCCTTGCCGACCTTGCGGAAGATGCCGGCACCGGTCTTCTGGCCGAGCGCGCCCTTGGCGATCAGCGCGTCCAGCCACTTGGGCGATTTGAAGAACTCATGCCACGGATCGTTGGGCAGGGTGTCGCCCATGGTCTTGATCACGTGCGCCATGGTGTCCAGCCCGACCACATCGGAGGTGCGGTAGGTGGYCGACTTCGGGCGGCCCACCAGCGGGCCGGTCAGGCCGTCGACTTCGTCGAAGCCCAGGCCGAATGCCTGCGTGTGGTGGATGGTGGACAGGATCGAGAACACGCCGATGCGGTTGCCGATGAAGTTCGGGGTGTCCTTGGCGTACACCACGCCCTTGCCCAGGGTGGTGACCAGGAAGGCTTCCAGCCCTTCCAGCACCGACGCATCGGTGGTGGTTGCCGGGATCAGCTCGGCCAGGTGCATATAGCGCGGCGGATTGAAGAAGTGCACGCCGCAGAAGCGGTGGCGCAGCTGCTCGGGCAGCACGTCGGCGAGCTTGTTGATGCCCAGGCCGGAGGTGTTGGAGGCCAGCACGGCGTGATCAGCCACGAACGGGGCGATCTTCTTGTACAGGTCCTGCTTCCAGTCCATCCGTTCGGCGATGGCTTCGATGATCAGGTCGCAGTCCTTCAACTGCTCCAGGCCCGTCTCGTAGTTGGCCGGGGTGATCGCCTCGGCGTAGGACTTGCTCGCGAGCGGGGCAGGGCTGAGCTTGCCCAGGTTGGCGATTGCCTTGAGCACGATGCCATCGGCCGGACCTTCCTTGGCGGGAAGATCGAACAGCACGGTGTCGACGCCGGCATTGGTCAGGTGGGCCGCGATCTGGGCACCCATGACACCGGCACCCAGTACGGCGGCGCGGCGGACTGGCAGGGAATTGGACATGTCGATAAGCC
>NZ_JBFULO010000660.1:0-1442 GCF_054049855.1 Stenotrophomonas sp. P5_B8
TGCGTGGCTGCGCAGCCGGGCCCCGTTCGACATCCCGCAGCCACGCATGGCGTGGCTCTACCCTGCATCTTCAGAGGACATTGAGATGGTCGCCAGTTCCCCCTCCGACATCCGCGCCCAGGCGCTGGCCTGCCGCAACGCGGCCCAACACCTCGCGCAGCTGTCCTCCACTGCCAAGACGGCGCTGCTGGAGGCGATGGCTGCGGCACTGGAGGCCGATACCGGTGCAATTCTCGCCGCCAATACGCGCGATCTCGAGGCGGCGCGTGAAAAGGGCACCGGCACTGCGATGCTCGATCGCCTGGCGCTCAATCCGCAACGCCTGGCCGGCATCGCTGCCGCGCTGCGCGAGGTCGCCGCGCTGCCCGATCCGGTCGGCAGGGTCACCCGCGATGACGTACGCCCCAACGGTATCCGCGTGCAGAAGGTGCGCGTGCCACTGGGCGTGATCGCGATGATCTACGAGGCGCGCCCGAACGTGACTGCCGATGCGGCCGCGCTGTGCATCAAGGCGGGCAACGGGGTGATCCTGCGCGGCGGCTCGGAGGCGATCCATTCCAACACCGCGATCGCCAGCGCGCTCAAGCGTGCGTTGCGCGAGGCCGGCGTGGCCGATGCCGCCCTGACCCTGGTCGAAGACCTGCGCCGCGAAACCATGCTGGCCCTGCTGCAGCTCAACGACGTGATCGATCTGGCGATCCCACGCGGCGGCGAAGGCCTGATCCGCTTCGTGGCCGAACATGCGCGCGTACCGGTGATCAAGCACTACAAGGGCGTGTGCCATCTGTACGTGGACTGTGCGGCCGATGTGGAGCGTGCGCTGGCGCTGCTGCTGGACGGCAAGTGCAGCCGGCCGTCGGCCTGCAATTCGCTGGAGACGTTGCTGGTGCACGCCGATATCGCCGCGACCTTCCTGCCATTGGCCGATGAAGCGCTGCGCGCGCGTGGCGTGGCGATACGTGCCGACGCGCGCGCGCGGCATTGGCTGACCGATGCCGCGCTGGCCACCGATGACGATTACGCCGCCGAGTACCTGGACCTGATCATCGCCGTAGGCGTGGTCGACGACCTCGAGCAGGCGCTGGCGCATATCCAGCAGTACAGCTCGGACCACACCGAAGTGATCGTCACCGAAGACCCCGTCGCCGCCGAACGCTTCGTGCACGCGCTGCGCTCGGCGGTGGTGATGGTCAACGCGTCCTCGCGCTTCTCCGACGGCGGCGAACTCGGCCTGGGTGCGGAGATCGGCATTTCCACCACCCGCCTGCACGCCTACGGCCCGATGGGCCTGGAAGCCCTGACGGTGGAACKTTTCGTGGTGCGCGGGGAAGGCCAGACCCGAACGTGAGCAGCGCACCCCGGTGGCGGCGGCTCGTCATCGCAGATAGGCGCAACAGGTAGTGCCGGCCGCTGGCCGGCTCCTCCACATCCCACCGAAAGGC
>NZ_JBFULO010000661.1:0-1441 GCF_054049855.1 Stenotrophomonas sp. P5_B8
GGTCGTTGCCCATGCCGGTGCAGCCGTGGGCGATGATGTTGGTGCCCAGCTCGGCGGCGCGCTTGAGTGCGGCGTCCACGATCAGGTAACGGTCGGACACCAGCAGCGGGTACTGGCCCTGGTAGCCTTCGCCGGCCCACACGAACGGCTTGACGAAGCYGTTCCAGATCGCCGGGCCACCGTCGACGGTGACGTGGCTGGTGACGCCCAGCTCGGCGGCGCGCTTCTCGATGAAATCGCGCTCGTCGTCATCGACGCCGCCGGTATCGGCAAACACGGTGTGCACGTTGTAGCCGCGCTCCTGCAGGTAGGGCACGCAGAAGCTGGTGTCGAGTCCGCCGGAGAAAGCCAGGACGATGTCTTTATTGCTCATGGGGGTCAGGGTCCAATTGGGGGATGAGGATTCGGTAGAGCCGACCGTTGGTCGGCAGGAATGTTCGGTGCGCCGATCGGCTGAAATCTTGCGTTGATCGGCTGAATTGTTCGATGCGCCGGTTGGGTAGAGCCGACCGTTGGTCGGCTGCAATGTTCGATACCCGTTGATGGCGTTACCGGCCGATCAGCGCCGACATGATCGCCTTCTGCACATGCAGGCGGTTCTCGGCTTCGTCGATGGCGATGCACTGCGCCGAGTCCATTACCCCGTCGGTGGCCTTCACGTTGCGGCGCAGCGGCAGGCAGTGGCTGAAGACACCGTTGTTGGTGAGGGCCATCTTGGCTTCGTCGACGATGAAGTGCTTGTACTGGTCGCGGATCGGCTTTTCCGGTTCCCAGTTGCCGAAGAACGGCAGCGCGCCCCAGCTCTTGGCGTACACCACGTCGGCACCGGCGTAGGCGCTGGCGATGTCATGGCTGACCTGCAGCGAACCGCCGCTCTCGGCCACGTTCTGCTCGGCCCAGCCCATGTAGCGCTCGTCCAGGAGGTAGTCCGGGGTCGGGCACAGCAGGGTCACGTCCATGCCCATGCGGGTGGCGATGGTCAGCGCCGAGTTGGCCACGGCGGTGTTGAGCGGCTTGGGGTGGTAGGTCCAGGTCAGCACGTACTTCTTGCCGCGCAGGTCCTGGGTGCCGAAGTGTTCCTGCAGCGCCATCACGTGGGCCAGTTCCTGGCACGGGTGGGTGATGGTCTCCATATTGATGACCGGCACCGGCGAGTACTTGGCAAAGCTCCTGAGCACTTCGTCCTCGCGATCCTTGGTCCAGTCGATGAACTTCGGGAACGCACGCACGCCGATCAGGTCGACGTAGCGGCCCAGCACCCGCGCCACCTCGGCGATGTGCTCTTCGGTGTCCCCGTCCATTACCGAGCCCAGGTTGAACTCGATGGGCCATGCATCCTTGCCCGGCTGCAGCACGATCGCGTGGCCGCCCAGCTGGAAGGCCCCCAGCTCGAAGCTGGTGCGGGTGCGCATGGACGGATTGAAGAACACCAGGGCAATCG
>NZ_JBFULO010000662.1:0-1435 GCF_054049855.1 Stenotrophomonas sp. P5_B8
CTTCGGCGTGGTCGTCACCGAGAAGTTCGCCGCGCAGGCGGTGCCGATCATCGGCGCGGTCACCGGCGCCACGCTCAACACCATGTTCACCGACTACTACCAGGACATGGCGCGCGGCCACTTCATCGTGCGCCGGTTGGAGCGCACCTACGGTTACGAGACGGTGCGCGCGGCGTATTCGATGCTGGCCGACCAGCGCGCCTGACGCCCGTCGCCGGCAGGCGGCCAGACAGGGGATCGTTGCGCTGGCGGCAYAACTGTTTTGCCGCGCCGACGCTGTTGCGCCGCCGCGCGCGCCCCTATCCTTCGGGCAGACCTGTTCCGACGGATGTCTTCCATGTTGTTCACCCCCTACCGCATGGGCGCGCTGACGCTGCCCAACCGCATCGTGATGCCGCCGATGACCCGCTCGCGTGCGGCCGACGGCAATGTCGCCACCCCGCTGATGGCGCAGTACTACGCGCAGCGCGCCTCGGCCGGCCTGATCGTCAGCGAAGGCACACAGATCAGCCAGCAGGGCCAAGGGTATGCCTGGACCCCCGGCATCCACGACGAGGCGCAGATTGCCGGCTGGCGCGGCGTCACCGACGCGGTGCATGCCGCTGGCGGGCGTATCGTGGCCCAGCTGTGGCATGTGGGCCGTGTGTCGCACACCGCCCTGCAACCGGGCGGTGCTGCACCGGTGTCCGCGTCGGCGCTGCTGGCGCCGGGCGTGAAGGTGTTCGTCGATCCGCAGGGCAGGGGGCCGCAGGGCGGCGTCGGCGAGATGGTCCAGCATTCGATGCTGCGCGCGTTGGCCATCGAGGAAATCCCCGGCATCGTGCGCGACTATGCGCAGGCCGCCCGCAATGCGATTGCCGCGGGCTTCGACGGCATCGAGCTGCACGGCGCCAACGGCTATCTGATCAACCAGTTCATCGACTCGCAGGCCAACCAGCGCACCGATGGCTATGGCGGGTCGCTGCCGAACCGGCTGCGCTTCCTGCGCGAGGTGGTCGAAGCGGTAGCAGAGGCGATCGGTGCCGAGCGCGTGGGCGTGCGTCTGGCGCCGTTGACCACGCTGCAGGGCGCGGTCGATGACACCCCGCAGGCCACCTATCTGGCCGCCGCGCATGTGCTCGACAGCATCGGCGTCGGCTACCTGCACATCGCGGAAGCCGACTGGGAGGATGCCCCGGTGATGCCGGAGGCGTTCAAGGAGGCACTGCGCCTGCTCTATCGCGGCACGCTCATCTACGCGGGCAAGTACACGGTCGAACGTGCCGAGGAAGCCCTGACCAAGGGGTGGGCCGACCTGATCGCCTTCGGCCGCCCCTTCATCGCCAACCCGGATCTGCCGGCACGGCTGCAGCAGGGCATGGCGTTGAACCCCGCGGACAAGGCCAGGTTCTTCGGCGGCGGCGCGGAAGGATTCACCGATTACCCGGTCGCCGAG
>NZ_JBFULO010000663.1:0-1429 GCF_054049855.1 Stenotrophomonas sp. P5_B8
GCGGTCGGCGTGCCGGATGAAAAGTCCGGCGAGATCGTCAAGGTGGTCATCGTCAAGAAGGACCCCAATCTGACCGCCGAGATGGTCAAGGAGCATGCCCGGGCCAACCTGACCGGCTACAAGCACCCCAGAATCGTCGAATTCCGAAAGGAACTGCCCAAGACCAATGTGGGCAAGATCCTGCGCCGCGAGCTGCGCGATACCCCCGCCCCGTAAGGCTTCGGCGGTCATTCAGGCATTCCACGGCCCCAGCCGGTGACGGCTGGGGCCTTTGCGTTGAGCGGGTGACCGGCGGTGTAGGATCGCGGCGAGTGGACCCGTCCGGCCCGCCGCCCACCGTCCTCCCTCCGGGCCAGAAACGCCGAGGAAATCGCCATGCAAACGATCGAAAAGCTGAACATTACCCGCGGCTATTCCACCATCCGCACCGAAACCACCGCTGACAACGCCGCCCATTGGTTGTTCATGCATGCCGACGCCGCCACGGGCGTTCGCCCCTGCTGCCGCCGGGACATGCTGGATGAGATGTGGAGCTTCATGAATGCCATCACCCTCTCCCCGGCCGAGCGCAACAGCGGCGCGTTGCGTCACTTCGTGCTGGCCTCCGATGCCAGCGCCTACAACCTGGGCGGTGACCTGGAGCTGTTCTCCCACCTCATCCGCGAAGGCAACCGCGATCGCCTGCTTGCCTACGCGCAACGCTGCGTGGAAGGCGTGCATCACCTGCATACCGGCTTCGGTGGCGATGTGCGCACCATCGCGTTGATTCAGGGCGATGCCTTGGGCGGCGGCCTGGAAATGGCGCTGGCCTGCCACACGATCGTCGCCGAGGAAGGCTGCGGGATGGGGCTTCCGGAGGTGCTGTTCGGGCTGTTCCCGGGCATGGGTGCCTATTCGTTCCTGTGCAAGCGCGTCGCACCGCAGCTGGCCGAGAAGATCATTCTGGAAGGCCGGGTGTATTCGTCCGAAGAGATGTACGCGATGGGCGTGGTGGACATTCTGGTGCCCAAGGGCCAGGGCGTGGCGGCGGTGCAGGAGCAGATCCGCCAGCACCAGCGCGTCCCGCGCAGCTATCTGGCCATGAACGCGGCACGCAATCTGGCCCAGGCCGTGCGCTATGACGAGCTGCTGGAAATCACCAAGGTCTGGGTCGACTCGGCGCTGGCCCTGGAAGAGAAGTCGCTGCGCACCATGGATCGATTGATCAAAGCGCAGACGCGTCGTGCTCACCTCGACGCGGCGTGAATGCTGGCAACCGTTGCAAACCACTTCAAGCCCGGCCACAGCCGGGCTTTTTTTTGGTTTCTTTTTGCCTGCGGCGCGTTCTTCAATGCGCAGGAGTGCCTCGCTGGCTGCACCAACCAACCGTCGAGGRCGGGGGTGTGTGGGTTCGCGGGACCGTCGTACGCCATGGATGGCGCACGCGAGC
>NZ_JBFULO010000664.1:0-1399 GCF_054049855.1 Stenotrophomonas sp. P5_B8
CGTGGCCACAGTAAAGCACTCTAGAAGACGGGTCTGGGGCTGTCTCATTCGTTGTCAAAAGGTAAGCAGCGGCTGCTCCCCCACTATGGAGATCTCACGTGGAACTCTAAGTATCGGCCGTCTATCCGAAATATTGACAGCGCGATCCAAGGCGGCTTCTTTTTACAGGCTGCCAAGCGTGCTTGAGTTGAGGCGACCTACCGTAGCCGGTGCGTGAACCCCTCGGCGAGGATCCGAGTCGGTTCATAGGTCTCTGAAAAATCATGCCCCGCCTGGATCCAACGAGGGGGCGCGCCACTCCCCCGCGCGCGGGTTGCTCAATTCTGGAAACACACGGTTGCATCTATAGGATGCTCTGCACACGCACGAGCAGTTCTCTCATGGTGAACGGCTTTCCAAGCAGCTCAATACCTGCTCTCCTTAGAGAAGATGGCTCATTACCACCACCCGCGTAGCCGGTGATCAAGAGAACCCGTGTCGTGGGGTGCAGGGCGAGGGTGTGATTGGCCAAAGCACGGCCGTTCATGCCTGGAAGCCATATGTCGGCCACAAGCAAATCGAAGGGGCGTCCCAGCAGCAGCTTCTCCCGAGCGTCCTCGGCACTGGCCGCCGTCGCCACTTCATATCCCCATTCGGTAAGGAACTCGCCGGCGAGGTCGCGGATCGTGTCCTCGTCTTCAACCAAGAGGATGCGAGATGGTAGTTTGGGCATGATGACTTCGTCTACCTGCATTGCGCTCATTGATAGGATAGCCCTTTGACAGTCACTTCATCGGCGTACCCGCCTCTGCCTTGATGGCAGCCCTTAGCATATCGCTGAAAATTCGTTGTCGCGGTCGGGCCCTGGCCAAGGCTGCGCCCATCCTCCGCACGCCGGAATACGAACGCCACGACCTTCTCCGCCGGACTCCTGGCGGGGCAGGGACAGCAGGCAGTTGATGCTCAAACTAGACAGCATCGAAGTGGTGGATGACGATAKGACGAGCATTTCGCGGGGGGCGGCACCTTTACCGACAGGGCGATGGAGCCACTATTGACGATTTGTACGCTTAGCTGAACCTTCCTCATGACCCTGAGGACAGGTCCTAAATGGCAAAAGGATCCAAGCAAATAGCAGCGTTCTCCCCAGTGCACCTGGAGCGAAGGTCTAGGCATGGTTATTTCTCCCGGTGTCGCTGGGTCTTCTCATAGCGACGCGAAACGCGCCCCGGAAATGCTGGCCGTTAAGGCTAGTCGCACGACGAGCGAGAGAGGGCTGTGTTCGAGCGCTGTCCAGAGGCCTGGTCGGCGCCGGCTCCGATCTGCTCCTCCGGCGCGACCGGACAGCTAGGGCCTTGGCTTGCGGCACCTCGCGCCCTTCACGATCCCCAAGGGGCCACATCATTGGATGCGCTTGCTC
>NZ_JBFULO010000665.1:0-1397 GCF_054049855.1 Stenotrophomonas sp. P5_B8
CTGCAGCAGTGCCTGCGGAGCGGCGAGCCCTTGCCCGATCTGGATGCGCTGGCGGCCATCGCGCACCGGTCGCCGTTCCATTTCCATCGCCTGTACCGCGCGCTGACCGGCGAAACGCCGGGGCGCACCGTGGCCCGCCTTCGCCCGCTGCGCGCGCTGCAGTTGCTGGCCCGCGCCGACAGCCGGGTGACCGAGGTAGCGCTGGAGGTGGGTTTTGAAAGCCCGCAGGCGTTGGCCCGCGCCTGCCGGCAGGCCGTGGACGCCACGCCCAGCGCCCTGCGCGAGGATGCGGCGCTGCGCGCGCACTGGCAGCAACGACTTGCGCTGCCGGCCGGTGACGGCAACGACGACATGACCCCGCTGCAGGTGCAGGTGACTGCGCTGGAGCCGTTCGACGTGGTGGTGTTGCGCACGCGCGGCGCCTTCGACGACCTCGACCAGGCGTTCGGGCAGGTGTATGCCTGGGCTGCGGAACAGGGCCTGGCCGACCACTTGCAGGCGCTGGTGGGCATCGCGCTGAACGACCATCGCGATGTCCCGGCCGACGCGTGCGAGTTCGAGTGCGGCATGGGCTTTGGCCGCGCCTTTGACGGCATCCCCGCGCCATTGCGTGCGCTGACCCTGGGCGGTGGCGAGTATGCCGTGCTGCGCCATGTGGGCAGCTACGCCGGATTGGACGCGGCCACCGACGCACTGCTGCGCCAGTGGCTGCCCGACAGCGGGCACGCACTGCGCGACGCGCCGCTGTACTACCACTACCTGGACGATCCCGAAGACGTGCCCGAGGCGATCCTGCGGGCGGACATCTGCGTGCCGGTGCGCTGACCGGACACACGGCCGGTACGCGCGGCTGGAATGAACAGCAGCCACCCATGGGGTGGCTCTACCGGGGGTGTGTTGACGTGGTGATACGTGGCGCATCGGTGCGGCGGTATGTGGCGCATCGGCGCGCCAGAGGTAGAGCCACCCCATGGGTGGCTGCGCGCGGTGCCCGAACGCGACGCGGACACGCGATCCGCGCCGCTACACCACCGGGATGCTGTGCTTGCCCAAGGTGCGGTACGGCGGGGTCGCCATCACCATCTCGGCCAGCGAATAGGCCAGCTCGCGCTCGGCCATGACCGTGCCGTCGGCGCCATGCTCGAGCAGGTGCTTCACTTCGGCATCGCTGTGCGCGCGGGCCAGCAGGGTCAGGCCCGGGTTCAACGCGCGCAGCTTGGCCAGGGTCTCACCAGCTTCCAGCGGCTGCGGGATCGCCAGTACGGCGATCTTGGCGCGCTCGGGATGGGCCTCGGCCAGCACCTTGTCCGAGGCCGCGCTGCCGCGGATGCCGGGCAGCCCGGCCGCGTGCGCTTCGGCCACGTGTTCGCGGTTGTCGTCGATCACCAGCACCGGCA
>NZ_JBFULO010000666.1:0-1392 GCF_054049855.1 Stenotrophomonas sp. P5_B8
ACGGCCAAGGCTTCGTAGCCGAGCGCCAATCCATCGAATTCGGCGCGCGAGTCGCCACCTACTGCAATGGCGCCTGTCCAGCCGCTGCTGCCTGCATAGGCATCACCCCCAATGGCGATTTTGGAGATGCCCGCCCCATCATGGGTCTTGGAGCCGCTGCCAACGGCGACGGAGTTTTCGGTGTACGCCTTCGAGCCGTTGCCAAGGGCCGTCGTCCCCAGCCCATTGGCGATGGCGCGAGCCCCCACCGCGGTGCCATAGCCACCGTTGGTCGCGCTGGCGAAGTAGCCGACGACCGTGCTGTTCTGGCCATAGCCTTCAGCAAAGTTGCCCACGGTTACACCACCGGCACCGTTTGCCCGGCTCTTGATCCCCGCGGTAAAGCTTCCGTGGCCGTTCGCACCGGCCTCACCGCCCAGCGCCATGGTTTCTTCGGCGGTCACCAAGCTCCAGTTTGCAGCAGAGGTATTCCCATACACCGACCCCTTGATCACGCCCATGACCACGGCATTGCCGGACGGGGCCACCGATATGGCGTGGAAGGCACTCAACACCTGGCGTTCCCACCACTCAGCGTCGTCGTCAGCGACTTCGACCGCCGCAGCGGTCATTGGGGCCAGACCCAGCAATGCGATCAGCGCCGCGCTTCGGCCTGACACCTGCGCACGCTTTCCACGCACCGAAGCCAACTCACTGGCAACGACCCAGCACTGCAGGGCGGTGGACCAGACACGGCGATAGATTTTGTTCATGAGAACTCCTTGGGGAACGAAACGAGATGGGAACCGCCCGGCATTGCGCAGCAGGCAGGTGTGGGGATTCAGGGCGTGAGGGTCTGCACGTGCTCACGATTGCCATCGCGCGTGAGCCGGTAGCGCAGCTGTACGGTGTGGCCCGGCTGCATGGCGAACGGCAGCGGCAATGCGCTGCCGGGATACAGGCTGCGCGACAGCTCGTGCGCGGTGCATTGGCTGCCGTCGCAGTCGGCGATGCTGGTGATGCCCAAGCGCAGCGTGCCGGCGTTGCGCAGCTGGTCGCCTTGCACGCGAATGTCCACCGTGCCGTCGACGGGCAATACGTTCACCAACGCCCCCCATACAAGGTTCACGCCAATGCTGGCCTGGGCGCCCTCGCCCTCGGCCTGGTCGCGTTCGTCCGGACCGCGTACCCCTTCGAAGTAGATGCGGTAGGCGGTTTCGGCCTGCACGGGCTGCAGCGGGATCACACGGATCAGGCGGTTGCCACCGCCAGCCAAGGCAAACTTGCCCGGCGTGACCGCGATGGCCGCTTCGCCGGGATCGACGTCGACCTCATGCTCCTGCTCGCCGGCGGCGTCAACGATACGTCGCACGGAAGTCTGGATGTACTGCGGCTGGGTAGACTGGGAATAGA
>NZ_JBFULO010000667.1:0-1383 GCF_054049855.1 Stenotrophomonas sp. P5_B8
GTATAGCCGCGCTCGTCTTCATAGCCACGATCATCAACCACATCCGCACAGAGACTGGCGAAACTGTCCAGTTCGCCGCCTATGATCGCGGCCAGGTAGGCTGTTTCTTTCTCGGCCTTCCGGGCGTCAGCTTTCTTCTCTCTCCACACCGTGACCCAGCCGCCAACCACCACGCCGAACAAGCCTATCAAGGCTGGCGAAATGACCTGCAGAAATTTCCATGCGCCTTGCCAGAATGCTTCCATAGCTCACCTGGGTCGATGTTGGGTAACCTTGTAACGGAATAGATTGCGTTCAGCGCGCGAACCACTGCTGGTTCGGATGCCATGCCCCTTCTGTCAAGCGTTCAATGGAGGGAAGGGGCGATACCATCGGCTTAGCTGGCGAGGTCGCCGGATCTGGGGGAACGAGGAAGGCGCGAGATACTAAAGGGTCGATGTCGTCTGCACATCTGAGCGCCGCTGCCTTCCAGGCACTAATCTCTTCGTGTGGTACGGGAGCGCTGCTTCGGTCATTGGTGCGTACTACGGCATCTGCGTAGTCCCGGATATCCTGTGCCAATCGAAAGTTGGTAGCGTCTGACATGAGCTTGTGCATTCGTGCTTGTCGATCTGCTTCCTCAGCAGCTTCTCGCTCAAGAATCGATTCGATCCTCTTCTCCTCACGCCGCCGAACCGCAATTTCATGCATCTCGATGGCATGTCTTTGTGAGTCAATCTCCGCCTGCCGATAAACTGCTTCTACTGCGAATGCCAGGGTGACCACGATCTCACTTATGGCTTCCTCAATCTGTGTCGCTCGCTCATCCTCCCACGTGCGACGGAATGGGGCTTCGGAGCGAAACCACCACATGATCTCCAGCTTCAAGGGCTCGGACGCGGGGCGGTCTGGTTTTGACGTGGCGAAGTAGCTGTTCCTCCCCTCAGCCTTTTTCGGATGATCCAGTCGGAACGTCACGCTGGACCCCTCCCGCGCAAACACTCTGAACTCGTTGGCGTCCTTACCTTTTGCCTGGAACTCCAGCCCGGTGTTCGAGAGCCCTTTGAAGATGGCGCTCAACAGGCGCAGACGTCGCTTCTCGTATGGTGAGGCGTAATAGGGCTGTTCGTGGMTCCAGCGTGGGTCTGCGCCAGAAAGACTCTCCATCCGCTTTGCGTCTATGGTCAGCATTCGTGCTACGACTGGATGGGGCGCTGACAAGGACTTCGGAATGCTGATGGTCCCGATTTCGTCCTCTAGCCGTGAGCGCAAGTCATGGAGCGTTTCATCGTGCATCCTAAGCGCGGCAGGAAGCGCGGGTATATCTGCATCTGCCTGCCCGGCGCTGCGCCGGGTCAGCTCGTCTTCTCGCCCCACGTGGATCGAGTCGGCTTGTCCCAGCCC
>NZ_JBFULO010000668.1:0-1377 GCF_054049855.1 Stenotrophomonas sp. P5_B8
TTCGGTAAAGAATGACCAGCCGCCGGTGCGCCCGCCCTGGGCGATGATGGCGCCATTGAGTGGTCTGTCGGCGGGCGCTTCGATCTCGGCGGTCACTGCGTAGGAGCGGTTCTTGACGTTGATCGCCACGTTTTCGCCYAGGCGGGTCATGCCGGGATAGAGCCGCAGGGTGTCGCCGGTGGTCAGCGTGGGGCGGCCGGCCAGCTGGGGATTCATGCGCTCGGCGGCGCGGTCGTCGATGGGCAGCACGTTGTGCCGTACCGCTTCGATCAGGAACAGCTGCTGCAGTTCGGCCAGCTTGTCCGGCTGGGTGGCGGCGAGGTTGTCGGACTGGGTCCAGTCTTTGGTGGTGTCGTAGAGCTCCCAGACGTCCTGCGAGAAGTCCACGCCCTTGGCCACCACGTCCCACGGGGTGCGGTGCTTGGTCTGCGCGGTCCAGCCGTCGTGGTAAATGCCCCGGTTGCCCATGATTTCGAAGTACTGGGTGAGGTGGCGCTCGTCGGCCTCGGCGTCGTTGAAGGTGTACGCCATGGAAACGCCGTGCATCGGTACCTGGGTGACGCCGTTGACGGTGTGCGGCTGCGCCAGGCCGGCCAGGTCAAGGATGGTCGGCGCCACGTCGATGACATGGTGCCACTGGCTGCGCAGCTCACCGCCGGCGATCCGCGCCGGCCAATGCACGATGGTGCCGTTGCGGGTGCCGCCGTAGTGCGAGGCCACCTGCTTGGTCCACTGGTAGGGCGTGCACAGCGCATGCGCCCAGCCGACGGCGTAATGGTTGTAGGCCTTGGGCCCGCCGACCTCGTCCAGGTGCTGCTTCCAGAACGCGGCGGTCTCGTACTCGGCACCGCCGTTGGAGGCGGTGGTGAGCATGAAGGCGCCGTTGATGCCGCCCTCGGCGGACGCACCGTTGTCGCCGATGATGAAGTAAACCAGAGTGTCATCCAGTACGCCCAGTTCCTCCAGGGCGTCGATCACGCGCCCGGTGTGGTGGTCGGCATATTCGAGGAAAGCGGCATATACCTCCATCTGATGGGCCAGGATTGGCTTGAGTTCGGCCGGCATGTCGTCCCAGGCGGGGATGCCGTCCGGGCGCGGGGTGAGCACGGCATCGGACGGGATGACGCCCAGTTCGCGCTGGCGGGCGAAGGTTGCCTCGCGCAGCGCGTCCCAGCCTTGATCGAAGCTGCCCTTGTACTTGGCGATCCAGTCCTTGGGCACGTGGTGGGGCGCGTGCGTGGCGCCGGGCGCGAAGTACACGAAGAAGGGCTTGTCCGGGGTGAGGCTCTTCTGCAGCCGCACGTAGTCGATGGCTTTGTCGGCCAGGTCCGGCATGAGATGGTAGCCGGGGTCCAGCGGTGCCTCGACGGTAGACAC
>NZ_JBFULO010000669.1:0-1370 GCF_054049855.1 Stenotrophomonas sp. P5_B8
CACCGGCCAGCGTGGCCGTGGACGCTTCGGCGCCGGTCGACGCCCCCGTCGCGGTCGACGACACGGCCAGCGTGCCGGCCGCGGCAAGCGCCGCACCGGCCACTGCGCCGGTGGCCACCGACCGCCCTGCCGCCCGGACCGCACAGGCGGGCGGCCAGGCCGCGCCGACCGATGCCGAAGACGACTTCGCCGCGCTGTACGGTGGCCCGGCGCCCTCTGCCGACGGCGCCGAACCCGGCCGGGCTGCCTACGATCCGTGGGAACCGTTCAACCGCAGGGTGCACAGCTTCAACAACGTGGTCGACCGCGCCGTCGCCCGTCCGCTGGCCACCGCCTACACCAAGGTGGTGCCGCGCTTCGCCCGTACCGGCGTGACCAACTTCTTCAGCAACCTGCGTGCGCCGGTGACCATCACCAACCAGGTGCTTCAGGGTAGGCCCGGCGATGCCTGGGACAGCCTGGGCCGTTTTGTCATGAACTCCACGCTGGGCCTGGGCGGCCTGTTCGATCCGGCCAGCAAGGCGATGGTGCCGCGCCGCAGCGAAGACTTCGGCCAGACCCTGGGTGCCTGGGGCTGGCGCGGTTCGCGCTACGTGGAACTGCCGTTCTTCGGCCCGCGTACCGTGCGTGATGTGTTCGGCCTGGCGGGCGACATTCCGCTCTCGCCGATCCGCACGATCGAAGAGGACAAGGTGCGCATCGGTCTGCAGGGTCTGCAGCTGGTGGACATGCGTTCGCAGCTGATGGCACTGGATGACATCCGCGACAGCGCCGTGGACGAGTACGCGCTGACCCGCGATGCCTGGCTGCAGCGGCGCAACTACCAGATCGAGAACGATCTGCGCGACAAGCGCACGCGCGGCAAGGATGCCGACGACACCGCGCCGATCCCGGTCGATGCGATGCCGATGCCGAACTGGGGCAACTGAGCCAGGGCGTACCTGCCAACGGTGGGTACCTACCCGCAGGAAGCCGACAAAAACCCCGCCTTGGCGGGATTTTTTTGGTTCCTCTCCCCGTACAGAGCGCGACTTGTTCCAACCGGCGTAACAGATTGGGCACGGCTGCACGCGTGCGGTCGGATAGTTCAGGCGCCGGTTGTGGATCGGGCGGCGTCTCCGCTCCGGTCTGTCGCGAGCGTGAGGGCCCCTTAGCGGCCGGTAGGCCCTTGGCGCAAATGTCCCCCGGCCGCGGGGCGGCCTCCTCCTTTATTTTGCCCAAGGGCCTACCGGCCGCTAAGGGGCTCGGCTCGCGGCGCAGGCGGAGCCCGGCTTTTTTGGCTCTGGTCGGTGGGTCGGGCGCTGGGCGCCCATGCCCTTTCCGGCGACGCCCCCGGCGTCGGCCTTCGGCCGCCCCCTCCTCCTTTATTT
>NZ_JBFULO010000670.1:0-1368 GCF_054049855.1 Stenotrophomonas sp. P5_B8
GCACGCCCAGCTCGCGGCCACGCCCCATGCTCGCGGCGGGCGCGCAGTGCGCGGCCTCCAGGAACACGGCGGTGGTGTCGTCGGTGACGCGGGTGTCGAAGCCGCCCATCAGGCCGGCCAGCGCGATCGGGCGGTCGGCGTCGGTGATGAGCAGGAAGCTGTCGTCCAGCGTCGCGTCGCGACCATCGAGCAGCTTCAGGGATTCACCGGCGCGCGAGCGACGCACGCCGATGCTGCCCTGCAGGGCGCCCAGGTCGAAGGCGTGCATCGGCTGGCCCAGTTCCAGCATCACGTACTGGGTGATGTCCACCAGCAGCGACACCGGGCGCACGCCACTGCGGCGCAGGCGTTCGGCCATCCACAACGGGGTCGCGGCACGCGCATTGATGCCCTCGATGACGCGGCCGACATAGCGCGGCGCTTCGGCGCCGGCGTCCAGTGCGACGGTCAGTTCGCGCGTGCCCACCGGCGCCACTGGCGCGGCCTCGAACGGCACCACTTCACTGGCGCACGCGGCGGCCACGTCGAAGGCGATGCCGCGAATGCTGAAGCAGTCGGCGCGGTTGGGGGTCAGCTTGATCTCGATGCTGGCATCGGGCAGGCCCAGGTACTCCACCAGCGACTGGCCGACCGGCGCATCGGCGGGCAGTTCGAACAGACCCGAGGCATCGCTGTCCAGGCCCAGTTCCTTGGCCGAGCACAGCATGCCGTTGGAGTCCACGCCACGCAGCTTGGCCGGCTTGATCGCCAGCATACCGATCTGCGCGCCCACCATCGCCAGCGGCGCGACCAGGCCCGGGCGCGCGTTCGGTGCGCCGCAGACGATCTGCAGGTGTTCGCCCTGCCCCGCGTCGACCTGGCAGATCTGCAGGCGATCGGCTTCGGGATGGCGTTCGGCCGAGACGATCCGCGCCACCACCACGTGGTCCAGGCCCACGCCGAGCGCGTCGACCGCTTCCACTTCCAGGCCGATGGCGGTCAGCACCGCGCCGAGTTCATCGCGCGAGACGGCGGTGGGAACGTGGCTGCGCAGCCAGTTTTCAGAGAATTTCATGGTGTCACCCTGGTGGGCCCGGCGCATGCGCCTGGGCCGTAATGGTCTTGGATCCAATCCCGCCGGGCATGGCCCGGCGTTACGCTGACGCGCTTACGCGAACTGCTTCAGGAACCGCACGTCGTTCTCGAAGAACGCGCGCAGGTCGTTGACGCCATACCGCAGCATCGCAAAGCGCTCCACGCCCAGGCCGAAGGCAAAGCCGGTGTAGCGCTCCGGATCGATGCCGACGTTGCGCAGCACGTTGGGGTGGACCATGCCGCAGCCGAGCACTTCCAGCCAGCGGGTGCTGCCGTCGGGCTGCTGCCAGGCGA
>NZ_JBFULO010000671.1:0-1365 GCF_054049855.1 Stenotrophomonas sp. P5_B8
ACAGCGCAAGCTTGCCCAGGGCCATGCCCAGGCTCGAGCAGACCTGCAGCTCGCTCACCAGCGTGGCAGCTCTCTTTTTGTAACGGGCAGGGCGGTTTGAGGCGAGCACTTCAAGCTCACCGCTGTCACCAAATCGGACATCCAAGCCAAGCCGTTGCTTGAGTATCGAGGCAAACTCGATAGCCCCGCTGCTTGTCTTGAAAAGTGCGTTGTCCCACCAGTCCGGTAAAAGGCGAGATACAAAACTTTTAGGGTAGCCGGCCTCGCCGAGCGCGTGATATGCGCTCTTGACCGTCACCGTTGGCGTGTTCTTGTTCATCCTTGGCCTCCATTGGGCCTAGGCCAATTCTTACATGTGGGCCCGCTGGTGGGCAAAAAGAAGCTTCGCCAGGCGTTGAGCGTGCCCGTCGGTTCCATCCCATACAGCCGACAGAGCATCCATCAACACCTTGGACTCCCCGGGATCACTGGTGCCCTCGTATGCATCAATGCCTGCGTATTTGCATAGATGCTTCAATGTCCGAGTGACGCGCTTGGGCCCACCGAACAAATTCCGGTAGACCTGAGGCTGGCCAATGCTCGCAGCGCGGGCAATCGCAGAGCTGGTGGTGAGCCCGTCTGCCTCAAACCTTCCACGCAACTCCAGAGCCAGGCTGTGCGGCTGCTTCAGACGTTTCATGCAAATAGATAATGTGAAGTGCATATAAGCATAACTATGATATCCTCCCGCTGTACACCCCTCCGCCCTGGTTCCCATGAGAGAGCTACAGATCAAACAGGCTTTGGCCGGCCATCTGGCGAGGCAATCTGCTGTCCAAGCGATCTCGCTGCTGGAAGAGCTGCGGCTGCACGGTGGGGAGGTGCGGGCCGATCTGGTGCTGGTTGAGGATATGCATTGCTTTGAGATCAAGAGCGAGGCCGATAGCCTGGCCCGGCTGATCAATCAAGGCTCTCGTTACGGCTGGGTCTTCGATCGGGTCACCTTGGTCATGGCCCCCTGCCACGTGGCCAAGGCGATGGACCTGTTGCCGCCCTGGTGGGGTGCAATGGTGGTCGACGCTGAGACGGGTACGTTCCAGTGCTTGCGCGAGGCGGGCTTGAATGTCCGGCACAAGGCCGCATCCCTCGCTTCCATCCTGAACAAGGAGGAGGCATTGGAGGTACTGCGCTTGGAAGGGCAATTGAAAGGCTGGAAGAGCAAGAGCCTGTACCTGATCCAGCAGCACATCACCGAGACGCTGAGTCTGGAGGAGATCAAGGCACACATTCGCACTGCGCTGCTCGTGCGGGCGAACAGCGCAGTGGCGCTCCACTAATACTGTTTTTTCAGCACATAGCTGATGTGATGTGTCCAGAACTCAGAGA
>NZ_JBFULO010000672.1:0-1352 GCF_054049855.1 Stenotrophomonas sp. P5_B8
GCGATCATGCGCGCGCGTCCTTGAGCCGCTCGGCCAGCGGCAGGGTCAGCAGATCGCGGGTGTCATCGACGTAGCCGGTGGCCAGGTACAGCCGCCGCGCCAGTTCGTTGTGGTGGTTCACTTCCAACCGCATGCGCTCCACGCCGCGCGCGTTGGCACGTTGCTCGAGCACGGCCAGGGCCTGCTTGCCACGGCCACGACCGCGCGCGGCATGGCTGAGATACAGCTCGTCCAGCAGCGCGAAATGACCGCCCTGCTCCAGGCTGAACCCCATCGCCAGCGCGGCATAGCCCACCACGCTGCCGTCTTCGGACAGCCACAACAGCACTTCACCGTTGCGCGGGTCTTCCAGCAGGGCGGCCAGCGCGCGGCGCACGCGCGCATTGTCGAAGTCCAGTTTGTCCTCGGCGTAGAAAGCGCGCATCAATCCGATCAGCAGTTCGGTGTCGGCGACGGTGGCCACGCGGAAGTCCAGGGGTGCGGTCTGCATGCRGTCTCTCTCTCAGTGCTGTGCGAGGAAGGCGACCAGACGGTCTTCGTCCCACACATCGATGCCCAGTTCTTCGGCCTTGGTCAACTTGGATCCGGCTTCGGTGCCGGCCACCACGAAGGCGGTCTTCTTCGATACGCTGCCGGCGACCTTGGCGCCCAGCGCTTCCAACCGCGCCTTGGCCTCGTCACGGGTCATCTGCGACAGCGTGCCGGTCAGCACCACGGTCTGCCCGTCGAGCGGGCCGGCGGCCTGTTCGGCCTGTTCCGGCGCGCGCGCCAGCAGCTGCTGGCGGTACTGCTCGGCTTTGAGCAGCATCGGACCATGGCCCTCGCGATCCAGCCAATCGGCAAGACCGAGGGCCACCTCGTTGGGCAGCCCGGCGGCGACGAAGCGGACCGGTTCGGCGTCCAGCACCGCGGCGGCATCGGGCAGCATGCTGGCCAGCTTTTCAGCGCGCAGGCGGGTGATGCCGGGGATCTCGGCCTCGACCAGCAGTTGGGCAAAATCCAGTCCGTCACGCAATTTCGCCGACGGCGGATGGGTGTCGCCGATGCGCACCTGGCCAACCTTCAGCAGGGCATCAATCGCCTCCTGGTTGCCGGGCTGTTCAAAGAAGTGGCCGAGCGAGCGCGCCACTTCGCCGCCGATATCCGGCACGCGCTTGAACAGCGGCCACGGCAGGTGGCGGATCAGCTCCAGATCGCCGAACCAGATCGCCAGTGCCTTGGCGGTGCTTTCGCCAACATGCTCGATGCCGAGCGCGAACAGCAGGCGCTCCAGCGTGGTGTCGCGGCTGGCGTCGATCGCAGCGATCAGGTTGTCGGCCCACTTGGTGGCGATCTTCTTCGTGTTCCAGGTG
>NZ_JBFULO010000673.1:0-1352 GCF_054049855.1 Stenotrophomonas sp. P5_B8
GTCTACGTGTGCCGTCTCGCGATAATACTCGCAGCCCGACCGTTCGATACCCATACGTCGCCCGACCACCCTTCAGCGGCGAGCGGCTGAGGCACGTCTGCATGTGACGTCGATCCAGCGGCTACTGCCGCTGCATGACGCCACGATTGCCTATGCCGCAGCGAAGGCGGCGTTGTCCACCCACAGCAAGGCCCTCTCCAAGGAAGTCACCCCCAAGGGGGGGCGCGTGGTCCGCGTGTCGCCGGGCTGGATCGAGACAGACGCTGCGATCGCATTCGTCGGGCGGATTGCGTCCAATGCAGGCACAGATTATGAGGGCGCCAAACAGCAGGTCATGCAGGGGCTGGGCGGCATTCCGCTGGGGCTCCCGGCCAAGCCAGCCGAGGTGGCCGATCTGATTGCATTCCTGGTCTCGCCGCGGGCGGCGTCCATCTCCGGATCGGAGTACACGATCGACGGCGGCACTGTCCCGACCGCCTGAGGTTGCGTTGTGACCATCCGGGCCGCTCGCGCTCGCGACCTTCACAACTACCACGCCGCCCCGAATGCAACTATGAAGGCCGCGACCTGCCCCCCTCGGTAAACCATGCCCCACTTTCGCCGTCTTTTTGGTCGTTGGCTCCGCCTGCGTCGTCTTGTCCGTTGGCGCTGGCGTGAGCGCCAGGCCTCGGCACCGGCCATCGAGGCCACCGAGGGCCCCCTGCGCGCCGCGCTGTACAGCGTTGAACAGATGGAGGTCTACGGCCGCGCCCTTGCGCGCCAGCATCGGGTGCGGATGCGACCGGGCGCAGAGCGCCTGCTCGATCGCCTGCAAGCCAACGAGCGTGTCCTGGAAGACGCCAACACGCTGCTCAGCAACGTAGTACGCGAACAGCGGCCGGTGACCCCGGCCGGGGAATGGCTGCTCGACAACTACTACCTGATCGAAGAACAGATCCAGACCGCGCGACGTCACCTGCCGCGCGGCTACAGCCGGCAGTTGCCTTCCCTTGTCGCCGGCCCCTCGGCCGGGTTGCCGCGGGTGTATGAGCTGTCGATGCAGGCCATCGCGCATGGCGATGGCCGCATTGACGGCGATACGCTGGGCCGCTTCATCGCCTCGTACCAGTCGCTCGCGCCGCTGAGCCTGGGCGAACTGTGGGCCGTTCCGATCATGCTGCGCCTGGCCCTGCTGGAGAATCTGCGGCGCATGGCGGCGCGGGTGATGCGCGACGGGACGGACCGTGGCCTGGCTGCCCAATGGGCGGACAGCCTCAATCGCGCGGCGTCCGATACCCCGACCGATGTCGTCCTCGTGGTGGCCGACATGGCACGCTCCGAGCCGCCCTTGACCGGCGCGTTCATCGCTGAGC
>NZ_JBFULO010000674.1:0-1350 GCF_054049855.1 Stenotrophomonas sp. P5_B8
AGGTGTGGCCGGCCGCCTGCAGCTGGGCGACGGTCTCTTCCACCTTGCCGTCCTTGTACAGCGAGCTTTCCAGGAAGTAGATGTCGAAATCCACTCCGAACGCGGCCAGGTCCTGGTTCTGCTCGTTGCGCAGGTAGGCCACCGCAAAGCGGCGGATGCCATCGAGGTTGTCCGGGTCGCGCTCGCCCACCACCGCGTGGCCTTCCAGCTCCACCGTGGCGCCGGCCAGGTAGGCGTTGGCCACGTCCTGGATGTAATCACCGCGGTAGCCCGCTTCCGGCCAGCCGGCGTCATCGGGCTTGAGCCCCTTGGCGCGCGCCTGGGTGGACAGCGCCAGGTTCTCGATCTGCACGCCGGCGTCGTTGTAGTAGAACTCGCGCTTGGCGTTCCAGCCGTTCACATCCAGCAGGCGTGCCAGGCAGTCGCCGATGGCGGCGGCGCGGCCATGGCCCACGTGCAGCGGACCGGTCGGGTTGGCCGACACATACTCCACGCCCACGGTACGGCCGTTGCCGCTCAGGTTGCGGCCGTAATCGGCGCCTTCCTTGAGCACGCTGGCCGCTTCGCGCTGGTAGGCGCTGGGGGCGAGGTGGAAATTGATGAAGCCTGGGCCGGCGATCTCAACGCGCAGCACGTCATTGCTCTTGGGCAGCGCATCCAGCAGCGCCTGGGCCAGGGCGCGCGGGTTGCTGCGCGCCGGCTTGGCCAGCAGCATCGCGGCATTGGTGGCGAAATCGCCGTGCTCACGGGTCTTCGGGCGTTCGACCACGAATTCCGGGGTCAGGGTATCGGCCGGCAGAGTGCCGTTGGCGCGCAAGGCTTCGATGCCTTGGCTGATCAGGGCGCGGAGGAGATTTTTCACAAGGCCTGCTTTGGGACTGGAGCGGCGGAATCGGCAATTTTAGCCTAGATGGCGGGCCGATCCATTGAACGGGAGTGGGGCAGGGGGCTTGAGGGGCCTTGGGGCCGCTTTCGGGGCTCCGGACAGGGGTATTTGGGCTGACTGGGACGTTCAGCCCCGAAAGGAGAGGGTGGGTTCGAGCCAGCCTCGTTCAGCCATGGAGACGGGGGTGCCTTCGCCTACTACTACGTGGTCCAGAAGGCGGACTCCTACCAAAGGCAGGGCTTTTTCCAGATGACGGGTGATATCGCGGTCGGCAGCGGACGGTTCGGCGCTGCCAGAAGGGTGGTTGTGACCGATGATCACGGCTGCCGCGTTATGGAACAGGGCGCGGCGTGCCACTTCGCGCGGGTAGACCGCCGCCGCATCGATCGTGCCGTTGAAGAGTTCCTCGAACGCCAGCATGTGGTTGCGGGTGTTCAAGAACATGACGGCGAAGACCTCATGGG
>NZ_JBFULO010000675.1:0-1345 GCF_054049855.1 Stenotrophomonas sp. P5_B8
GCCACCGCCGAGGCCACCGACCTGCTGCGCACCGCGCAGATTCCGTTCGAACTGGACCCGGCCACCGGTGGCATCACCGTGCCGGAAAAGAACCTGCACGATGCGCGCCTCAAGCTGGCCGGTTCGGGCCTGACCGACAGTGGCCGGCTCGGCTTTGAGCTGATGGAGCGCGATCCGGGCTTCGGCGTCAGCCAGTTCATGGAAAACGCGCGCTACCAGCATTCGTTGGAAACCGAGCTGTCGCGCACCATCAACACCCTGCGCCCGGTGCGTGATTCGCGCGTGCACCTGGCCATTCCCAAGCCCAGCGCCTTCACCCGCCAGCGTGATGTCGCCAGCGCCTCGGTGGTGCTGGAACTGCGCGGCGGCCAGCAGCTGGAACGCGGCCAGATCGATGCGATCGTGCACATGGTGGCCGCCAGCATCCCCGACCTCACCCCCGAGCGGGTGACCGTGGTGGACCAGAGCGGGCGCATGCTCAGCGTGTCCGATCCGAACAGCGAAGCGGCGTTGAACGCGGCGCAGTTCGAACAGGTGCGCCGCCAGGAAACCTCCTTCAACCAGCGCATCCGCGAACTGCTCGAACCCATGACCGGTCCCGGCCGGGTCAATCCGGAAGTCAGCGTGGACATGGACTTCTCGGTGATCGAGGAAGCCCGTGAGCTGTACAACGGCGAGCCGCAGAAGCTGCGCAGCGAGCAGATGAGCGAGAACAGCAGCAGCACCCCCGGTCCGCAGGGCGTTCCCGGTGCGGCCAGCAATACCCCGCCCGGCCCGGCCGCCGCCCCGGCCACGGCTGCGGCACCGACCGAAACCTCGAAGAACGCCACCCGCAACTACGAACTGGACCGCACCCTGCAGCACACCCGCCAACCGGCCGGCCGCATCAAGCGTGTGTCGGTGGCGGTACTGGTGGACAACGTGCCGCGTGCCGGTGCCAACGGCAAGATGGCCGACCAGGCCCTGTCGGCGGCCGAACTCACCCGCGTGGAAGCACTGGTGAAACAGGCGGTCGGCTTCGATGCCGAGCGTGGCGATACCGTGTCGGTGATGAACGCGCCGTTCGTGCGCGAAGTGACCCCGGTCGAAGGGCCGAAGTGGTGGGAACTGCCGCAGGTGCAGGACGGCCTGAGGCTGCTGCTCGGTGCGATCGTGGTGCTTGCCCTGGTGTTCGGCGTGCTGCGCCCGGCACTGCGCTCGATCACCGGCCAGCCCAAGAAGGCCGGCGATGACAGCCTGGAACCGCACCGCGCCGACGTGCAGCTGGTCGATGACGGCGAAGGCCTGCCCGCACTGGGCAGCGAACGCCTGAGCGCGGCCGGACATGAAACCCTGGCACTGCCGG
>NZ_JBFULO010000676.1:0-1339 GCF_054049855.1 Stenotrophomonas sp. P5_B8
CGATTACACCGTGCAGGTCACCCAGCGTCCGGACCCGACCCGCGACCCGGAAGTGCGCGGGCTGCTGTCGGCGCAGGCCGATACCGCGCGGCGCTTTGCGACCTCGCAGATCGAGAACTTCCAGCAGCGCATGCAGCGCCTGCATGGGGCCAGCCGCAGCAACGGCTTCAGCAACAACCTGGGCCTGGCCTATGGGCCGCAGCGCTGTGATCCGGCGGTAGGCAGCCTGCCCGGCAGTGACTGCGACGCCCAGCGTCGCCAGCCGTTCGATCGGGAACCGGGGCTGGATGCGCCGGCCGCGACCGGCACTGGCGCGCAGGCAGCGCTCGGCCTGTGGGTGGGCGGTACGATCCGCACCGGCCGGACCAACGGACGCGGCAGTGCCGGCGGTGACTTCAACACCGACGGCGTCACCCTCGGCAGCGACCTGCAGGTCGGTGAGGACCTGGCCCTTGGCGTCGGCCTGGGCTACGGTCGCGACCGCACCGATGTGGGCGAGAACGGCAGCCGCAGCGATGGCCAGGCCTTCACCCTGGCGGTGTACGGCAGCTACAGCCCCGGCCAGCATCTGTTCGTGGATGCACTGTTGGGCCACCAGTTGCTGGACTACGACCTGCGCCGCTACGTGACCAGCGACGGCAGCTTCGTGCATGCCCGTCGCGATGGCAGCCAGTGGTTCGGTTCGCTGTCTGTCGGCGCCGACCTGGTCCGTGGCAGCTGGCAGTTCACCCCGTATGCGCGACTGGATGCCTCGCGCGGCACGCTCGACCGCTATGTCGAGCAGGGCAGCGACCTGTTCGCCCTGCGCTACGGCGACCAGGACGTGGACACCAGCACCGGCAACGCCGGCCTGCGCATCGAGACACGCAAGACCGCTGCATGGGGTGCCTGGACGCCGCAGCTGCGGGTGGAATACCAGCACGACTTCAGCAGCAGTGGCACCGCCACGATGCAGTACGCCGATCTGGCCGGGGTGCCGTTCTACCGGACCTCGCTGGACGGCTTCGACCGGAACCGCTGGATGCTGGGCGCCGGGGTGATGTTCGACTTCGGTCGCGACTGGGGCCTGCGCGTGGACTACCGCGGGCTGGTGGGCAGCGGTGAGGACCGCGACCACGGCGTGCAGATCAGTCTGGACAAGCAGCTGTAAGCGGTACGCGCCACCGGTTACCGGTGGCGCGATGCCGCGGGGCAAGAAGTTCTTCTCCCTCCGTGTGGCTAGTGCGTAGCGCGCTCTGGATTTTTTCGCGCGGCGGTTGGTGGGTCGGGCGCTGGGTCCCATGTCCTTGGAGGCGACGCCGCCGGCGTCGGCCTGCGGCCGCCTCTTCCTCCTTTATTT
>NZ_JBFULO010000677.1:0-1338 GCF_054049855.1 Stenotrophomonas sp. P5_B8
TGACCCGTGACCCGTCCTGAATTGGGTTGACACCTTTTCCCACAGGAAGAGGAATGTTCAATGGATTCAACACTCAGGCGCAGCCAGCGGGATTACTCGCTGGCCTTCAAATTGTCGGTGGTCGACCAGGTCGAGCGCGGGGAACTGACCTACAAAAAGGCCCAGGAGCGATACGGGATCCAAGGACGGAGCACTGTGCTTGGCTGGCTTCGCCGCCATGGTCGGCAGGATTGGTCAGGTGGTGCATCATCTGCCCCCATGACCACTTCACCCAAAAGCGCGGCGGCCAAGCCGCTGACGCCGGAACAGCAGATCAAGGCTTTGCAGGTGCAACTGCGGGAGGCCAACGAGAAAGCGCAGCTTTTCGAAGCCATCGTCGAGGTCCTCAAAGAGGACTACGGGGTACGCATCGTAAAAAAGCCTTCCGGCAAGTCCTCACGCAAGGGCGCCTCCAAGGCGTAAGCGTGGCAAGGGCTTGCCGACATTTCGGCATCAGTCGGCAGGCGTACTACCAAGGTGGCCATCGCCAGCAACGGCAGTTGGCCGAGCGCGCACGGGCGATCGCTTTAGTGGGGGGTTATCGGGCGCGTCAGCCACGCATCGGCACTCGCAAGCTGCACGGTCTGATCAGGCCGGCACTGCAGGCATCAGGGATCGCGATGGGGCGGGACCGCCTGTTTGGCGTCCTTCGTGATGCTCGGCTCCTGGTTCCGATGCGGCGGGCATATCACAAGACCACCGACAGCCATCACCGCTTCCGACGGCACCCCAACCTGCTCAAGGCTGGCGAGGGGCGCGTGGTACCCACCGGTAGCGAACAGGTTTGGGTAGCCGACATTACCTATCTGCCGACGCAAGGAAAGTTCGTGTACTTGAGCCTGATTACCGATGCGTGGTCACGCAAGATCGTTGGCTGGAGCGTGCACGACACCCTGCAGACCGAGCAGGTCGCTCAGGCGTTGCAGATGGCGCTGAAAGGACGAAAAACGCGCCAACGTCTGGTCCACCATTCCGACCGAGGCATCCAATACTGCTCGGACTATTACCAGAAGATCCACACCACGCACGGTGTGACCTGCTCGATGACCGACGGCTACGATTGCTACCAGAATGCGCTGGCAGAACGGGTAAATGGGATCTTGAAAGGCGAATTCCTGCTGCATCGCCCTCGGGACCTGGCGCAGGCACGGCAGATGGTGGCCGAGTCGGTGGCGATCTATAACGCCGAGCGACCGCACCTGTCCCTTAAAATGCAGACGCCCGATGCAGTCCATCGGGCGTCCTTGGCCGCCTGACGGCGGCTGAATCATCCGCCACAGGTGTCAACCTATGGCAGGA
>NZ_JBFULO010000678.1:0-1336 GCF_054049855.1 Stenotrophomonas sp. P5_B8
TGGTAAAGCTGTGTTGCTGGTAAAGCTGTGTTGCTTTGCTTTGGCGGGAATACTGATAGGTGGGATTCCCGTCCTCGTTCATCACCAGACGCTGTTCGACAGCGACAAGGCCTCCTTGGAAGTCTGGCCACTCAGAGGCTCTGATCAGGGTCCTCTCTCCGCTTGTATTCACTTCCACCCGATCCTGGAGGGCGGAAGGAGGGGTCGCAGATACTGGAAATGCAACTATCAGGGCGAATGCGAATTCCTTCATTGTGAGTGTCCAGGTGACCGCTGATGCGGCATTTGGATTCTCGTTGGCCAGGCGGAACTATGTGGCGTATTCCGTCTCGAAACTCACCGTCTGTCGATGAGACATTCGCATGGATGCTGGCCAGGCCATCGGTGTGGAAAATGGCGGGCAGCAGTGTCGCGCTATGAGCGGCGGAATGGATCCGCCGTCCATTGAGGAGGTCGCCATGTGCCGCCTGTGGTGCGTGACGCGCGCGCGCCCGGGTTCAGCGCCTAGAATGCAGGTCTGAATCGCCCGACCTTCGTGCCCATGACTCCTTTCCGCCCGTACGCCCCTTCCACCGTCCTCGCCCGGAGCCGCGCATGAAACCGCGCCAGCCGGTGGCGGCGGCCGTGGGCCAGGTGCGGATCATCGGCGGCAAGTGGCGCGGGACGAAGTTGCCGGTACCGCTGTCGCCGGGCCTGCGGCCCAGTAGTGATCGGGTCCGCGAGACGCTGTTCAACTGGCTGACGCCGCGTATCGGTGGGGCGCGGGTGCTGGATCTGTTCGCCGGCAGCGGTGCGCTGGGGCTGGAAGCGGTGTCGCGTGGGGCCGGGCAGGCGACGCTGGTGGAGCGCGATGCGGCGTTGTCCCGGCAGCTGCGCGACTCGGTGGCCAAGCTGGGCGCGCAGGGGCAGGTGCAGGTGGTGCAGGCCGATGCGCTGCAGTGGCTGGCGCAGGCGCCGGCCGGGCAGGCCGATATCGTGTTCGTGGACCCGCCGTTCGCGGCGGGGCTGTGGGACCAAGTGCTGGCGGGGCTGGGGCCGCACCTGGCCGCCGATGCCTGGCTGTACCTGGAGGCACCGGCCGAGCAGGCGCCGCGGGTGCCCGCGCCGTGGCTGCTGCACCGCGAGGGCGGGACCCGGGAGGTGCGTTTTGCCCTGTACCGCCGCGCCACTGCTACACTTTCACCAGATCACAACGTGTAGCTGACGTATGACCGTGGCCAACCGCCGCATTGCCGTGTACCCGGGCACCTTCGATCCGATCACCAACGGTCACATCGACCTGGTGAACCGGGCCGCGCCGCTGTTCGAGAAGGTCGTGGTTGGCGTGGCGCAGAGC
>NZ_JBFULO010000679.1:0-1333 GCF_054049855.1 Stenotrophomonas sp. P5_B8
GCTTCGTAGGTAGTGCGGTAACGCCCATCGTTGGCGGCATTGGCGTTGTAAGTCATGCCCAACGTGCCCAAAGCAGACGTTGCATCGGCCTGCCTCACTGTCGCCGCGCCGGGGCTGCGCAGGATCAGGCCAACCTGGACCTGGCCAACGCGCCGCCACTCACCTACGCCGGCGGCATTGGTCTGGGTAGTGACGCCAGAGGCTGTCTTCTGCGTGGTGATGTTGCCAAGCGGCAACGAGGACTTGCTGATGTTGGTGACCGTATCCTGGCCAAACAGCAACTGCATGTTCTCAACACCTTCCACCAGCTCTTCATTGATCGCGTAGGTGCCTGCCGACCCCGCCCGGGCGCGACGCAACCCTGGTTGCTGGGTGGCAGCATTGAGACCTATGTAATAGACCAGTGATTCGGCCCGGTACACCATGGTGGGTGCCAGCGGCGACGGAACGAAGCGGGACAGGTCCGCACCCGTAGCGGTCACCGTTCCCGCTGCGGCGGTGGTACCGCGGAACACTTCTGCAGCGCCACAGTCGGCGATACCGAAAAGCGTGGGTGCGGCGACGCCATTCTCGGTCAAACGCGCCCATTTGGCCGCATCGACAGTCAACGTGGTTGCGGTCACCGCGGTAACCGGGACGCCTTCAGGCGCAAGGAAGCGAAGCACTAGAATGTCGCTGCCAGCCACCGGCGCAGGCACCAGCCCACTGATGGCGGCAGGTAGATTGGCCGGAACCGCCCCTCCGCCGGCCACCAGGGTATCGCCTGGACCGGTTCCGGCCGCCTCATAACCCTGCACGCTCACATTGAAATCCAGCGGCGAACCGCTGCCCGGTGTGGCGCCGGTGCTGATGCGGGGCGAGCCGAGCTCGCGCACGATGTGACCCTGGTCGTTGACGCAGCCCATATGGCCAACCATGCGCACGTCACGCTCGAGGAAATCCAGCGCGAAACGTCCATTCTCCTGCACGCGGGCAACGCCCTCGGACAGCCGGGAGGCGGCCTGCGAGGCGATGAAGATCTGGATGACACCGAGCATCAGCAACAAACCGATGACCATGGCAATCATCAGTTCGACCAACGACAAACCTGTCTGGTGCACTCGGGGCATGGTCGAAGGTTTCATAGCTGGGTAACCAGGCCGAAGGTGGTCGGGGTATTGGGGTTGGCCGGGTCCCAGCGGTCGTCAGACCAGGTGATCGCCACCGTGGCCACGCCATTGACCACGGTAACCGTGGCGCCTGCATTGGCGCCCAATGCCTTGACCACCTGGCATTGCCAGCGGGCGATGTTCTGATCGATGGTCAATGCATCTCCGGCGACACGCGTACAGGC
>NZ_JBFULO010000680.1:0-1329 GCF_054049855.1 Stenotrophomonas sp. P5_B8
GGTTCGTAATGCGTAGGTCGTAGGTTCGATTCCTATTTCCGGCACCAGATACAGCAAAAAGCCCCGGCCTGGTCGGGGCTTTTTGTTTGTGGCGACACGGTCGTTGGTAGTGCCGGCCGCTGGCCGGCAACCTCAGCTCCGCTGATGCGCCTTGGCTGACATCGCCACCACGACCGATCCGGCTTCGCTGGCGCTTAGCGCCAAGAGCGCTGCTCCCGTCAGGATGGCGTGATTGGCCTCAATCGCACCGTTGGATTCCGGGCCGATGGTTCCTGTGCTATCAATACTAGGCCTTGCTTCAAGGCTCTTTCAGGGATTGGAAGGATGCACAGGTTCGGGGGAGCTGCAGGCGGTGTGTCGACCCGCTTCAGGGGAGTTGAAGATCGAGTTCGGAAGCTGGGTGCGGTAGGCGCTTGGCTATGCTTTGTGCTGTTGCTGGGCCTCGCTGCTGTACCGACTGCAAGCGCACAAACGGTGACCTACATCCATACCGATGCCTTGGGCTCGGTAGTAGCCAAGAGCGATGCCAACGGCAACGTGATCGAGCGCATCACTTACGAGCCATATGGCGCTGTCGTAGGTGCGCCGGTTGCTGATGGCCCGGGGTATACGGGGCATGTGAGTGATGCTGCTACTGGGCTAAGCCAGATGCAGCAGCGGTATATGGATCCGCAGTTGGGGGTGTTCCTGTCCGTCGACCCGGTGACGGCGTATGAACAGCCGGTGGGGCAGTTCAATCGGTATCGGTATGCGAACGGGAATCCGTACAAGTTTAGAGATCCTGACGGACGAATTGTCGAAACCGTATGGGACGTTGCGAACATTGCGATGGGCGCGACCAGTGCCTACTCGAACTTTAGCCAAGGTAATGTGGGGGCGGGTATTGTCGACTCAATCGGTGTGGCGATTGATGCTACGGCAGCTGCAGTGCCCTTTGTTCCCGGAGGCGCTGGCGCCGCGATCAAGGCGGTCCGCACTACTGACAAGGCAGTAGATGCATTGCGGTCTGGGCGAAATACGAACAAGTTGCGACCGGACTCCAGCGCAGAAGGAGCGCATTCTGTTTTTAAGCGTGGTGAGGATGGCAACATTAGCAACACTGCGACTTACGAGCCGAATTCGAATAATCCATCCGGTTACCAAGAGGTGAAACGTGTTGATGTAACCGGTAAGGCCCACACCAATCCAGATGGAGCTACAATTGCAACGCCTCACGTAAAGGAGGCAGGACAGAAGGGCGTACGCCCGGCACTGCCAGAAGAACTGCCTAAGCTTAAATGAGATCATCTATGAACACCGCTATCTCGTTGTTGCAAAAATGGTATGCGC
>NZ_JBFULO010000681.1:0-1310 GCF_054049855.1 Stenotrophomonas sp. P5_B8
ATCAAAGCGCTGAAGGACGTCCGGGCGTTCCCGATTGGGCGGCGTGGCTGCAGGCGGCTGCCTTGCAGGGCGTATCCGCTAACGCCGGCCCCTTGTTTCCCAGTATCTATCTAGCCCAGGAGGCAGCGGTCAACGGGCACGGCGTTGCGTTGGGATTGGCTCCCCTGGTAGAAGAAGATCTGCGGCGAGGACGGCTTGTTAGGCCCTTCGACGGCAGCCTGCCTAATGCGTATGCGTTCTGGGCGGTCCGCCCGCTCGCCGCACGTCGTAAAAGCGCAACAGACGCCTTCTGTCACTGGCTGCAGACGGAAGCCACCGGAACTCTTTCCTCACCCGCCTTGCAGCGGACCGGTGTCCCTTGACCCCTCGACGAATCAAGGGCCGGTCCGAAGCCGGTGAGCAGGCTCGGGGGCGCCAGAGCCAGGGAGCCGGGGCATCCGCTGCGGAGAGGAGGTGGTCCGTCACTACAGCCCCATCACGCTCCGGCGGAGATGCTGCGTTTCAGCCCCCCCTGTTCAGGAGCAGCGATGCCCACGTCAGCATCCTTCGTTATCCGCTCCTTTGAAGCGATTTATGCCTCGTCGGGCGATGTGGAGCGCATCCTCGCCCTGACTATGGAGTGTGGCAAATGCAAGGCGACCTCATCCTCAGGAACGGGCTCCTTGGTTCAATTGTCTGGCGGTGCACTGTTCCGGTGCGCCCATTGCGGTTGCCACCAAGCCGTCAGCAACGCTCGGCTGTCGGCCATCCAAGGCCCCACCGGCGGGGGGACGTCGGCGTCGAAGCCGCTTCCCCGAGAGGCGACTTCGGCACGCAAGCCCATCTGCGCCAGACCGCCGTCGCTGCCGCTTGCAATGACGAGGTAGCCACCTCATAGGGTGACCACAGCCAGTCGCTGGATCTTGGCGCGCTTGGATGGCCTTCGCTGAACGGAAGGCCCCGGACCCCGCGTTGGTAAGTTCCCTGTAAGTTCGGATGACCAAAGCTCGTAGCGTCCTCCCACGACGCTACTTTCATGCTCAAGTCCGTACTCGCCCTTCCGCTCCTTCTCCCCACCGTTGCCTTGGCCCAAGGCGTTTCCAGCAGCAGTGACTTGCTCGCCGATGCTCAAGACGATCGGTGGTCCCTAGGCGTCGCCGTCTCTGTCCGCGATAGCCCCTATGCCGGCGAAGGCACCCGCGTTCGCCCCCTCCCCTTGGTGACCTTTGACGGGCAGCGCCTCTTTTGGCGCGGGCTGTCTGGAGGGGTTCACCTTATCCAAGGCGAGGCCTTCTCCTTGGATGCGGTCCTTTCTGGACGCTTCGACGGGT
>NZ_JBFULO010000682.1:0-1310 GCF_054049855.1 Stenotrophomonas sp. P5_B8
GCATCGGCGTGTAGGGATGCCCAAAGTCCACGTGCAGGACCTCGCTGCCCGGCTCTTCACTCAGGGTGGAGATACGGCCCCAGGTGTAGTCGATCAGCTGGTCCGGGCAGGCCAGTACGCGCGGGCCGCAGTGTTCGGTGATGCCGCCGACCGTGTTGAGGGCGAGCACGCGTGTGGCACCGATCTGCTGCAGCGCGGCAAGGTTGGCGCGGTAGTTGATCTTGTGCGGCGGCAGTGAATGGCCTTCGCCATGGCGGGCCAGGAAGGCCACGCGCTGGCCGAGCAGCGTACCGACCCGGATCGGGCCGGACGGCGTGCCGTAGCGCGTCTCCACCTGGTGGCTGCTGACATCATCCAGCTGGGCCAGTTTGTAGACGCCGGTACCGCCGATGACGGCGAGTGAAATCGCTTCCATCATTCCTTCATCGCATAGATGGCCGGCACGCAGCGCAGCGTTTCGTTGACGTCCATGCCGAACCCGAACACGTAGCGGTCCGGCAGGTCGATGCCGGCGTAGTCGGCCTTGACGTCGGGCAGCGCACGGTCGTGTTGCTTGACCGTCAGCGCGGCGATGCGCACGTCGGTGGCGCCCTGCTCCAGGCACCAGGTACGCACGCCCTGCAGGGTGTAGCCCTCGTCGAGGATGTCATCGACCAGCAGCACGCGACGGCCGAACAGCGCGGTGGCCGGCTTGTGCTTCCACACCAGGTCGCCGCCGGTGGTTTCACCGCGGTAACGGGTGGCGTGCAGGTAATCGAACTGCACGTCCTGACCGCGCGCGCCCAGTTCCAGCGCAAGCTGGCCGGCGAACGGCAGCGCGCCGTGCATGATCGACAGGAAGAGCGGCACTTCGCCCTTGTAATCGCGCGCGATGGCGTCGGCGATGGCGGCGATGGCCGTGTCGATGGTGGGACGGTCGACCAGCAGGTCGGCCTGGGCCAGGGCCTGGGAAATGGTGAGGTTGGGCATCAGACGGTTCTTCCAAGGGTGTCAAGCAAACGGGATTGGGTGGTGCCATGGCGGGTATCGGCCAGCAGGCCGTCCCAGCCCAGCGCGCCGCGACCGATCAGACCGATCAGCGCAGCGGTGTTGAGGGTGCGCGGCTGGACCGCGCGCAGCGATTCTTCGACCAGTTCGGGATGGCAGACCAGCACCACGTCGCAGCCGGCATCCAGGTGTGCGTCCACGCGCGCCTTCACCCCGCCTGCGGAGAACGAGGCAGCCATGCCGATGTCATCGGAGAACACCACGCCGCGGAAGCCCATCTCCCCGCGCAGGATCTGCTGGATCCAGCGCGGCGAGTAGCCGGC
>NZ_JBFULO010000683.1:0-1303 GCF_054049855.1 Stenotrophomonas sp. P5_B8
GCCTGGGTCAGTGCGGCGCGAACAAGCTCTTGCTGGAGGCCTTGAGTCTCAACACGCACCAGGGCGCGCAGGCGCTCATCCAGAAGGTCGTTGAAGAATTGTGCGCGCAATTCTTCCGCCGACACCGGACATTGCCGCGGCTGCAGAGCAACCACCAAGTCATTGCCTCGGACAAAAATCTCTACGGCGCAGCTTGCGGTATGGCGGTGGGCGGCCCTAGTGACCACCTCGTCGCTATACAAACTGCGATCAATAACAAACTCCGAGCGTTCCATTGCCCATCCCCCTGTGGATCGCGTAACTCTGCACCTGGGGTGGATGTTTGACAAGCGCCCAATGCGGGACGGGTAAATGAATGCGCGCCGAGGCGCGGTTAAGGTGGCGCTGGCTCGGCCGGCGAATATGAAAGACAACGTGTAGCCCTGAGTGAGAGCTCGTTTAGGTCACTTGCTTCGCCGCCGGTTCGAGCGCAGCTTATGGCCGTCACCAGCCGGTGACTGACCTGGAGAGAGGAATATGGCCAAGAACGAGAAAACCAGTCCGAAGGCRGCGACCGCAGCCAGCAAAGTCTTGAAGAGCGGCAGCACAGGCAAGAACTCCAAGACCGCCGCTGGCTCGGCTCTCAGTCAGGCCCCGGACAAGGGCAAGAAGAAGTAGCCACTAGGCTGGCCGTCCATCCTGGGCGGCCAGCACCTGGATCAGATCGAACGCTTCAATGTAGAGCAGCGGAGTCCTGCAGCTTCGCCTTGCCGACRACGCAAGCATCCTTTCGGATCTCGTCATCTGTGCGGCTCTGCTGGTGGATCAAAAGCGCGCCTAACAGTTCTGCGTCATCCAGTGTTTCCGCTGCAGCCAAGTAAACCAGCGCTGCGACACGCCGGCGGCGGCGTGCTTCTTCCTGACGCTGTGCTTGCTTGGCTTTGCTCGCTTGACGTTGTGATGCCAACAGCTCGCGCGCCTGAAGCTGGGCGAGCCGCTCGGTGGCCCTCTGGATGCGCTCATGGTAGTGATTGGTTGCGGTCATGGTGAATTCCTTCATGAGGTTGAAACCAGTCAACCAAAGAAGTTGGTGCCGTCAAGATCGCTCGCATCTGAAAATGTACGAACGTGCAACGCTCAATGAGCGCTCAAAAAAACATGCTTAAAAGAACAATGCAAGAGCGCACTTAGGTGTAACTCCGTTACACGTGCGCAAAGGGCTTCGCCCCTTGGACCCCAAGCGGATTCCCGCTTGCGAAGAGAAAAAACAAAAGCATAAAGACTCCGACCAATCACGGAGATCTCAATGGCTATCTACCACACC
>NZ_JBFULO010000684.1:0-1296 GCF_054049855.1 Stenotrophomonas sp. P5_B8
GGCCCTACCAACTGCTTGGGTGGTCTTTTGGCGGACTGGCGGTCTACGAGATGGCGCGCCAGCTGAAGGCGGCCGGCGAGGATGTCTCCTTCCTGTGCATGCTCGACGCGCTGATCGCCAGCGGTGAGCCACCCAGCCGGAAGTGGCCGGACCAACAGGCGCTGCTCTACATGCTGAAGGTGTATGACCTGATCGGCGACAGCAGCGAACTGGACGAACTGCAGCATCTGGCATCGACCGCTGAAAGTCGCCAACAGCTACTGCAGCGCGCATTGGCGTTCTTCAAACGCAAGCAGATCTATCCCGAGGCCGCTAGTATCGAGGAACTTGACCGACAGCTATCTGCGATCAAGGATGTCATTCACATGAGCATGCACTATCAGCCCGATCGATACGAAGGTGACTTGGTGTACGTCGGTGCCATGGACGATGACCACGACGTTCACGCAATGGTGGGGCGCTGGACCGAACTTGTGGATGGCCACATCGACCTCCTGAAGGTCGATATGCGCCACAACYGGATGTTCGACGACGCCCATATCGGACAGATCGGACAGATCGTCAGTGAGCGATTGAGGCTGCGCGACAGGGAGCTGGTTGACTGAGCGCATAGACCCAGCGCAATGCGCGCGCCCGTTGGACGCGCGCATTGCAGGTCCGCTCCAGGCTGCGACTACCCGCGCCTCCTGCCGATGGTCAGGCAGAAACTTCGTAAACGATGCTCTCTTCCGCGCCTTTGTCCGAATTGATGATGCCGGCGCCGGCCCCACGTTCCATCAAGCGCAGCCAGCAACCGGAATACTGATCGCCAAAGCCGTAGATGCCCCAGACGACGTTGAAAACGCCAAATCCGCTCTCGCCGCGTTGGCCATAGAACGGAAGCGACTGGCAGAACTCCTGCACCAACCAGTTTCCACTTGCCAAGCCTCGCATGACCAGTCTGATCCAGTCCTGGGTTGCCTGGTACTTGCCGACAAAAACGTCATCCCCTTTTCCACCCATCGCAACCTTGATTACGAATCGATCCTTGTTGCGCAGCAGCAGGGAGGGCAGGTCCTCCATAGCACCTTCGAATTCAACTCTGCCAGCGCGGAGCGGTGTTGCCCAAGGCAGGAAGCGTTCGATGATCGTGCACTCTTCATCGCTGAAAGACGCATGCTTGCGATGCCTGTAAAGCAAGGCAAGGGACCGTTTGTCCGCCAAGACCCACTGCAGCGTATTGTCACTCCAGATGATCTGCCCGGTGACGCTGGCCCGGAACAAGCCGGCCGGTGGGTCGTCGTGCGCGGAAAGAAT
>NZ_JBFULO010000685.1:0-1291 GCF_054049855.1 Stenotrophomonas sp. P5_B8
AGGTCGTTCATCGCGCGAAGGGCAGCCGAGCGTGGCTCGGCTCTACCCGGCCGTTAGGTCGTTCATCGCGCGAACGGCAGCCGAGCGTGGCTCGGCTCTACCTGGCCGTGAGGTCGTTTATCGCGCGAAGGGCAGCCGAGCGTGGCTCGGCTCTACCCGGCCGTTAGGTCGTTTATCGCGCGAAGGGCAGCCGAGCGTGGCTCGGCTCTACCTGTCGCGCGCGACACATTGGCTACCGCCGCACGATCGCCAGCACGTCATCCAGCAACGCCGCGGCGGTGACCTCCGCGCCCGCGCCCGGGCCTTGGATCAACAACGGCTGGGCGGGGTAACGATCGCTGTGAATGGCCACGCGATTGTCGGTCTGCGCGCCACCGGCCAGCGGGTGATCCAGCGGCAGGATGCGCAGGCCCACCGACGCACCGTCGTGGTCGAAACCGCCGACGAAGCGCAGGCATCCATTCTGCTCGCGGGCCTGCTGCCAGTAAGCCTGCAGCGGGGCGTCCAACAACGCCAACTGTGACACGGCCGCGTCGGTCGGCAGCGCGGCGAGCGCCGCAGGCACCAGCGAGGCGACCTCGACCTGCTCGGCCCGCAACGCGATGCCGCTGGCGCGCGCCAGGATCAGCAGCTTGCGGCGCACGTCCTCCCCGGACAGGTCCACGCGCGGATCCGGTTCGGTGTAGCCGGCCGCAGCCGCCTGCCGCACCCAGTCGGAGAACGCACGCTGGCCGTCATAGTGATGGAACAGCCATGCCAGCGAACCGGACAACACCCCTTCCACGCGATGGATGCGATCCCCCCCGGCGACCAGCGCGCGCAGACTGCTCAGCAGCGGCAGGCCGGCACCCACGGTGGCGCTGTCGCCGTACTGCGCATCGCCTTCCTCGCGGCCGTCGGTGATGGCCTGCGCACGTGCCAGCTGCGCGCCCTGGCCCAGCTTGTTGGCGGTGACCACGTGCACACCACGGGCCAACCACTGCTCGTGCCAGTTGGCGACCTCGTCGCTGGCGGTCGCATCGACCACCACATCGCCACGCTGCAGCCCGTCGGCCTCGGCCCAGGGCTGCAGCGGCGGCACGCTGCGCGCGGCCAGGTTGGCCTGCTGCAGTTCGTGCTCCGGGCCCCGTTCGCAGGCACGCGCAGTGCGCGAATTGGCCAGCCAGGAAAATGCCGGCAATGCCATGCCGCGCGCCTGCAGCGACTGGTAACGCTGCACGAACGCCGTGCCGACGGTACCGGTGCCCAACAACGCCAGCCGGCGCGCCGGTGCGGGCGCTAGGTTCAGCAC
>NZ_JBFULO010000686.1:0-1286 GCF_054049855.1 Stenotrophomonas sp. P5_B8
GGTCGAAGGTGTTCCAGCCGGGCTCGCCGATGAAGGTGCTGTTTTTCATGTAGCCGTAGCGCGTCGGGGTGAGCGTGCCCGCTGCCGGCAGGAACTGGTAAGTGGAGCCGCCGTCGTCCTTCTGGTACATGCCCAGCAGGGTCATTCGGGTGCGCTCGGCGATCTGCCAGGTGTAGCTGGGCGCCAGGAACCCGTGCTTCTGTTGCGTGTGCTGAATCTGGGTATCGCCATCGCGGTACAGGCCGACCAGGCGAAACAGGTGGTCGTTTCCAGAGGTGCCCGCACCCACATCGACGGCGGCGCTGTATTGACCATGGGCGTCCAGACCCAAACGCAGCTGTTGCCGCTGGTCAGGCGTGGGCGTCTTGCTGACCTGGTTGACCATGCCGCCCGGGGCGATCTGGCCGTACAGCACCGCAGACGGCCCCTTGAGCACTTCCACCCGCTCCAGGTTCCAGCTGTCGAACATGCTGCGGTTCCACTGGCTGCCCTGCGGTGCGCGCATGCCATCGAGGGTCACGTTGTTGGACCAGCTGCCGGCATCGAAACCGCGGATACGGAAGTCGTCCACGCGGTTGTCGATGCCGCTGCTCTCCAGGCTCACCCCGGCCACGTAGCGCATCGCATCATTGAGCGACTGCACGCCGCGCGCATCCAGTTCGGCGCGCTCGATCACCGACACGGACTGCGGCGTCTCGGTAATGCTGGTGCTGGTCTTGGTTGCACCGCTGGCGCTGTTGGCCGCACGGTAGGCGTTGACCCGTACCGCATCCAGATCGGTGGCGGTCTGCGCGTGTACGGGGAGCGCGCCTGCGGCAGACAGTGCGCAGGCGAGGGCGAGCAGGTTGGGGCGCAACCGGCGGGAGGTTTCAGTGGGGAAGGGCATGACGGAACGCTCGAAGACACGGAAGGTGTGCGCGCGCTGGCCTTTCGCACGCGGCCCGTAGCCGCCACCAGCGCCGTTGCGTCGCCGGCGGCGACGTTGCCCGCTGCATTCTAGGGAATCTGGCAATTTATGCAATTGCGACACATTCGCATATGGGGTGCGAAGCCCACGATGTTGGATGCCGTTGGCGCGTTGAATGTTGCGCAGAGCCATTCATCGTTCTACCGGTGCCGCCAATAACCGCTTGCGCATCCCGCCGCGAGGTCTAGAATGCGCCCATCACCTGACCACCGCCGCCATGACTTCGATGCCGCTCCTGACGTTTTTTACCCAGACCCGCGAAAGCGCGGGACGGGCGCGTCTGCCCTGCGGCTCATCAGGCGGCTGACCGGTATCCGGT
>NZ_JBFULO010000687.1:0-1284 GCF_054049855.1 Stenotrophomonas sp. P5_B8
GGGCTTTGCGTGCGCGCAATGGCCGGCGGAGGGAATTGTCCCAATAGTTAAGTGGCCCTTCTGCTGCGCACGTCCGCAGCACGAAACCCAAGCCGGACGTGACTAAAGCTCGGCCCTATCCGGCCGCTACTCGTGTATGGAGGACACATATCAGGACGCCAGCCCGCATAGCCCTCGCGAGTCGGCGGCCCTGCGCACCCTCGACGTTGAGCTATTGTTTCGGCTGGAAATGACGGCCAGGCAAGTTAGGGGGCTATTTGCTCACCCCGGTTGGGCGGGGCAGGAGGCCCAGAGTTCGGAATGGGTCGTTGATGAGGTCTGGACGGGCCCAGCTTGGGGTGGGCAGCTACTGAAGGACGCTGTGGGGGTGATAAAGAATTCTTTCGAAGAGGTGGCGAGAGCGCCCATTTTTGGGCCTGCTTCGAAAGCAACCGCATTGGAACGTGAGAGCCTGCTTCGAGCCCGCCTGCTGGCCTATCCTGCGGGACGCGCGATCTTCATGCCGTCGGGACTAAAAGATGGCGAGGAGAGATTCTTCACAATCGTCGTTGGGTACATTGCGCGGCATCAGATCAGCGTCAAAGAGGACGTATTCGTTGCCAATTGGCTTTTGCAACATCCGGAACAGCTTCAGCAGCTTTTTGAGCTGGTCCGACGCTCCCAATCAGCTGGTATGGRTCCTACGGTGGTTGCGGAGGCATTCTTAGGTCCATTCCTTCAATGACACCGCCACGTTTTTGTGGCTAGTACGCGCGGAGACAGTGGTACGTCGGTTGGTAGGTTTCCTTGCCCGCAGCAATCGGCTGGTTTCGCGATTCCTTGTCGAGCACTCTGCCGCCTGGGGGGCGAAAGAGGCACCAATGATAGTCCATAGCTACGCCAAGTCACCGTGCGTGGGAAAAGCGTAGACAGCGCCGAATAGGCCGGCAGGCGGTGGCCTTGTGGTGGTTTCCTCCTAAAGCCCAGTCGAGAAACCATCACGATCGCGGCTACTCTTTTAGTGTTCTTGTTTGCTCTCGATGTGCTCCGGTAAAGGTTGCCCGTCCTAGCCGAGTAGTCACCTGCCCTCTGCCCGATCTTGCGTGAGCGTCATTACAATGCTGGTTGCTGTAGCGACGGTCATGCCGTCCTCGCGCTGGATATCGCATCTATAGTGGCTAATCGTCCGACCGCGATGCGTGGGCCAAGCGTGAGCCCTTAGCCTGGCTTTCCACACAGGGCGCAAAAATGAAATGGACAGCTCGATGCTTGTGAAGCTCGTTGCTGGCTCGATCAGGGTGGAGT
>NZ_JBFULO010000688.1:0-1276 GCF_054049855.1 Stenotrophomonas sp. P5_B8
ACATACTGCTGCGCCAGAAGCACATTTCCCTTCGCCTCGATCTCCCTTTGAGAGACCACGCGGCAAAGGCCCTTGACGTTCCGATATCCGCCCGCGAACTCCCGATCAAATAGGTGTCGATAGTGTGCCGCGGAGTCCTCATGACTTGAAGTTGCCCATCGGGAGGATACGCTCTCACCTAGAAACAAGTTCACAATGCGACCGGCAAATTCAGCGAGCGATCCGTACTCTTGGCGACCTGACGGTACCTCCATAGCGCTGGCGTTTATCATCAGCACGCCTCTGCGGTCCATGGCTAGGTTTTCGCGGATAAGCCACGCGCTTTTGCCCACGCGATCTCCCGGGGCTCTAGGGAAGTCAATGACCGCGACAAGCCTTCCTTCTTCCAGCAAGTCTCTGCGGATACCCATAATTGCATGACGGTTGGTTGTACGCTCGGTCCCCGAGGCAACTACGAGCATATTTCGTGCACCAAAATCCCACTGGAGAGACCGAAGCATCTGCAGGGCGCTCGACGTGCCCTCAAATATGCTTCCCCTCAGAAGAGACGATAAGGGTCGACGGGCTGGTGGATCTACTCTGAAGAATGATGCACGACCGGATCTATCCCCGGGCCTCAGCATTCTGAGGCGTGTGGAATGCTTACCGTGAAGTGAGAGACGCATGCGCACCTCGAGATCGAACGAGCCGACTTGGAAGACGATGGCAGGCGCGATGCTTGAGAGCACCTTCCGCCAGCGTTCGTTGCCCCCAGTCGCGAATAGATCTCCTGACTCGCAGAAAACATCGACAAGAGTATCCTTAGATCGACTAGTGGAGTTTGCAAGGGATGCGGAAAAGTGGGACAGAAAGCGGTGCCTCCCGCTTTCGTTTTCAGCAAGTCTAAGGAAGCGATAATCAAAGAAGTAAGCGAGTGTGCGGCGAGAGAGAGCTCTCGCACCGGAAAGAAATCGCAGTGCGTGGATGATCAGATCCTTAGGTGCGCCCTCCCCATCGAATGGTAGAGCCTGGGCGAGATCGAGCTTCGCTCGAACGTGGTTCATCAGAGCTCCCCACCACGCTGTAGTGCTTCTTCCAGGAGGCAAGCGATCAGTCTCTTGCTCTGCGAGATCATCACGCTGGATTACCCATGCATAGAGTGCCAATAGCGTGAGTCGTTCGTACTGCTGTTCCGTGCCGTCGTGATATGAGCCGCGGCAGGCGCTATCAAAGTCTCTCCAGAAGCGGCTTGCGTCGAGTTCAAGTTCCTCCATGACTAGGAGCTCCTCTCATCATG
>NZ_JBFULO010000689.1:0-1272 GCF_054049855.1 Stenotrophomonas sp. P5_B8
CCGCCTGGACGTCGGCAGGGTCGCGGAGGTTGCCAGTTGCCGTACCAGCGGCAGCACCTGCGCGCCCATGTGCTGCACGCTGCCCGGGTCCAGGTTGGCCACGCTCGCGGTGGCGGCGTGATAGTCGAACTGGCTCCCGATGATCGCGAAGTTCACGCCAGGAATGCCCAGCTTTGCCGGCACCGTGAAGTCGGTTCCATTGGGCATGTAGCGGTAGACGAAGCCGGTCAACGAATTGCCCAGCGGCTGCGGCGCCAGCGATGCGAACGTCTTCAACAGCGCCGCATTGCCCGGTCCGGTTTCAAACAGCACCGCACGGCCACTGCTGCCACGCGCCTCCAGGTTGATCGCCGTCCCGATCCGCGCGGCCAGCGGATGCGATGCAAAGAACGCGCGCGCACCCAACAGGCCAGCCTCCTCGGCATCGGTGAACAGGAACACCACGTCACGCTGCCGTGCATCTTTCTGCAGCACACGGGCTATTTCCAGCATCACCGCAACGCCGAGGCCATCGTCGGCCGCACCGGGCGACTGGGCCACGCTGTCGTAGTGCGCCATCAGCAGCACCGCAGGCAAGCTGCGATYACGGCCCGGCAGTACGGCGACCACGTTCTCTACATTGGCCGCGCGCACACCGCGCCCGTCGCCCTTGCCGTACTCCGCAGCCGCATGCGCGCGCTGCACCGATGCCTGCAATCCCGCCTGCTGCAGATGCGTGACCAGGCCATCGCGCACCCGCGCCGCAGCGGCCGAGCCGGTGGGATGCGGTTCGGCGGCGATCCAGCGCAGGTGCTGCATGGCGCGGGCCGCCGAGAATTCGGCAGCGGCGATGCTGGCCGACTGTGGCGGCGGCGTCTTCTGCGCGCTCCAGGCAGACCATGCGGCAATGAAGATGCCGAGGAACAGAAGGGGCAGCGTGTAGCGAGCGATATCACGGGCGGGCCGCCGCGCKCTCATGGGCGCACCTTGCGATCGAGCACGTTTGCCAAGCAGCAGGGAAGCGCAATCACGAGCACGGCGGGAATCCGGGAAAGACGACCTTCGCAGAATTACAAAGATATTTCCGATATGTCAAATTATTTTCTGATCAGCCAATTCCGGACACTTCCCGACCCTCGTACGCCTGCGCCATCAACCGCTTGAGATCCGCTGAACCCCAGTGACCAACTGTCCTCGCATCACGCATGTTGGGTGCGAGCGGCAGGCGCAGATCAGCGTCGACATGCAGAACAGCAGCAGCCGGCTTTTTCTGCGGCACGACGGTGGCAACGC
>NZ_JBFULO010000690.1:0-1269 GCF_054049855.1 Stenotrophomonas sp. P5_B8
AAGTGTCTCTCCCCCATAGCCTATCTGCTGATCAGCGCCAAGAGCTCGCTCTTGCGCTGGGGCAACTCCTAGTGGATCGCTTTCAAGTCGCTGTCCTCGTGGCTGTGCATAAGCCGAGCAAACAGGGCGATCAACGCAACCACCACGTCCACTTGCTGATGTCTGCCCGCAAAGTGGGCGCTGATGGTTTAGGGGAACGAGCCTGCGCGGAGTTTGATGCTCGACAAGGGGGCGGAACACGCGCGCTACGGCAGATTAGAAAAGACATCGAACAGGTGATCAATGGACACTTGGCTATGGCCGGACACAAGAGTCGGGTGGATCACCGGTCACTCAGGGCTCAAGCCAGGGACGCTGCACTCCAAGGCAACTTTGAGCGCGCACGAACCCTCACCCGCAAGCCGATGCGCCACCTTGGGAAGGCAAGAGTTGCCGTCGAGCGGAAGTCTAAGTTCACCGCAGAGATACACGGTGTCGGTGGGAAAGAGGCCGCGATGTCGCTCAGTAGGATCTTGATGGCACACATGAAGCGAAGTGGGGGCGTGCTCCACGACGCCCCAAAGAACCACAATCACGCAGCAGCGTTGCGCGAACTAAGAAGGGAGCAGTTAGGCAAGGATAGCGATGCTGGTGTGCCCGCACGGGGCGCGACGGGTAACCCTGTCAGCCAGGCCATGAACCGATTGGCGGGTGCCTCGGTGCCCAGAGGCATCCATACTGCTTACAGTGGCCAGACACGGCACCTGAGTCGGGTTGCGCGCTTAGCCCGGTCAACAGGCAAAGACGCGGAGATGTTGAACGCTGAGGCGAAGCTGATCGAAAACTGGTTGGAAGCGCAGCGCGAAGTTGCCCAGCAAGCATTAGAAGTGTTGCGCCTTGTTMCTGGCATCCAAATCGAACCCGAATTCCAGCAAGCGCACTCGGCCTTGGTTTGCCGTCGTGTCGACAGCTATGCAAGCAAACCGTTCTTGTTTGAAGACACCGAGTCCCTAGCAAAGGCGGTAAGCACCTACGCGCGGATGGTGATCAGGCCCTACCGGGCCCGCATGGAGGTGCTGAATGCCCAAGCAGCGCTTTCTGAGCATGGAGATGCTCCGACCACCCACGCTGCCATTCGAGCGCGCAGAGCGCTAGCCCGATCAAAGGTCCATGTGTCACCTCGGATTGTCGCCATCCAAAATTGGCGGATCAATCAGGCACGCCAGAAGATGATGGACGCCTGCAAAAGCTTGGAGAAGAACTTCGCAGTGCCGACATTGGAGGTTCTAA
>NZ_JBFULO010000691.1:0-1261 GCF_054049855.1 Stenotrophomonas sp. P5_B8
GAGCCGACCGTTGGTCGGCTGGCGTCAGAGGTTCATGACGCCGGAACGAAGGGCAGCCGACCAACGGTCGGCTCTACCATTCAGAGGTTCATGACGCCGGAACGGAGGGCAGCCGACCAACGGTCGGCTCTACGATTCAGCGCTTCATGACGCCCGAACGAAGGGCAGCCGACCAACGGTCGGCTCCACCGCGGTCACTTCACCCCGTGCAGGTCCCGCAGCTGGCTCGGCCGCGAACCAAAATAGGCGGCCAGGTCGGCAATATCCTGATCGCTCAGGTCGGTCGCCTGCGGGGTCATCAACGCATGCTGGCGGTCGCCGGCGCGATAGGCCTGCAACGCATGCGCCAGATAGTCACCGTACTGCCCACCCAGTTTCGGGTAGGTCGGGTCGATCGGCTTGTTGCCGTCGACGCCGTGGCAGTCGATGCAGCTCTGGCCGGTGGCCTTGCCCTTGACCTGGGCACGAGCTTCACCAGCAGCCAGGCGTCCGGCCGGTAAGCCGGCGGAGGAGCCGGACCCATGTTCGCCACTGGCGTGGCCCGGGTCGGCGGCGGAATCTGCGCTGTTTTCCACCTGTGACTGCGAACACGCAGTCATCAGTAGGGCAACGGACAGGGCGATGGCGTGACGCTTGAAGGGCGTGGCTTTCGACATGAGCGCGCTTATTTGACGGTGGACAGGTAAACAGCGAGATCGGCGATCTCCTGTTCGCTGAAACTCATGGACTGCGCCTGCATCGTGGGATGCCGGCGCTTGCCCTGGCGGTACTCGCTCAGCGCCTGGCTGAGGTACTGCTGGGTCTGCCCGCCAATCTTGGGCACCCGGTAACTGGGGTAGGCGTTCTTGTAGCCTGTGATGCCGTGGCACCCCTGGCAGGTGTAAGCCAGCACGCGGCCATTGTCGACATTCCCGGTGAGGGCGACAGGGGCGGGCGCGGCGGGGGCTGAAGCAGGAGCGGGTGCGGCAGGTGCTGCGGGTACTGCTGGAGCAGTGGCGGCCTGTGCGGCGGCCCCGAGGGGCAGGAGGACGGCCAGAAGACAAGCGGCGAGCGGCTGCGGGCGCATGATGTCCTTTCCGGTGTACGGGTCTGGTCGTTCCGGCGTGGGGTACGGAACTGGCCCGAGTATAGCCTGCGATTTCATCTAGCTGAAACCGGGTCATCGGAGGCGTTGCCGCAGGTCACCATGACCTTTGGGATATGGTGTGATCGTGACGTGGTGCATTACTTTGCTACAACACCTGCCCACGCATCCCTCAGG
>NZ_JBFULO010000692.1:0-1257 GCF_054049855.1 Stenotrophomonas sp. P5_B8
GGCATACCTTGGGGCAACGTTCGTTCAAGCTGGTTGTAACCCAACTTACCCACCTCGACCCCGAAACGAATGTAGTCAGAGTCGTTTGCAAATGCCAACGCGGCTGGCTGATTGGGGTTACCCTCGCCCCAGCGTAGCTCAGCGATTACTTCAACAATTGGTGCGTTCGTCATCGAAACTATCAGTCCGGATAGTGGGTTGGCGTCTGGTTGGACGTGCCATACGGAAGGACTCCGCCTTGCTCATATCATGCCACACAAAGTTAGTACAGCAAGAAGAGGCATAAGTTCCTTACGGGTATCGGCCCGAAAAAGACCAGCTGAAGACCTACAGGCGGAAGGAGCTACTACCGGCTTATGAGCCTGTTTAGGGGGTTAAGACCCCGTGAAGCCCAGAGCTTCCTGCAGGCCAAGGTCACGAGAATGCCCTCGGCGCATGGCTGCACGCTGGCGATCTGGCGGTTCCCCCACCACAGCCCCCAGTGCTCACCATGCTGCACCCAGCCTCGTGGCCGGGGTGCAATCATGAATTCGGTGTAGTCGCAGGGAGGGAGCATGGCGCGCAGGATACGGGCCGGGATCTCAGATTCCGAGACTGGCCTTAGCCTCCCGCGAAGGTGTCGGCGCGGCGCTGCTCGGGAGCCGACTTGCAGACCCTCCCGGAGCAACCCTGAGGCACCGCTGGGCGTCGTCACGCCCTGGCGTAACGCGTGACGTAACGGTGACGTTACGCGCCTGCTACGACGCGAGAAACGGTTTCAGAACCGTCTGCGAACCGTTCCCTACGTCACCCACATGGCAACAGGGCCTAGATTGAGCGGCGGATTGCGGCCATGTAGCAACCAAGCCGATGGCCGCTGCAGCACGGCTAGGCCGCCAGCCGACCAAGTACCTCAGGAAGTTTGGAGTAGGGCACCACGGGGGCGCCGAACTGAAGCAAATTTAGCTCGTCGGCAGACCAGTCTTCGAGATCATCATAGACGATCCTCTGCTCCACGCCTGGTATACGGGCGCGCTGTATATCCATGTTGGCGACTACTCGTGCATTGATCGCCGAAGAGTCATGGACAACGGGATCCACAATTATCCGCTTACCCGAGGAAACTGAAATGATGCTCTCGAACTTGTGAGGTTTATTGCTACTGCCGATCAACTTTTCCGAATGCACGCTGGCTGGAAACGAGACCTCAAGGAACCACCTTAGCATGGCCTTGAAATCCCTGTTGCTAGGAACCTTGTAGTGGGCGAACAGCCACTC
>NZ_JBFULO010000693.1:0-1256 GCF_054049855.1 Stenotrophomonas sp. P5_B8
ATTGCCGCCGCGCCCACTTCCTCGCCTTTCTCGTCGAACAGGCTGCCCACCAGCACATGCTTGCCATCGGGGGTCACGTAGGCGGCCGCCGGCTGCTGGCCCCCCACCACCCCGGCGAACCCACGCAGGCCACCGGGTGCATCGAACTCGCCGAGCACTTCGAAGCCATGCTTCTCGATGCCCTTGAGCACGGCCGGCCGATCAACGGTCTTGGTCGCCTTGGCAGTGGTGGCCGAGGGCGCCTGCGGCGACTGCGCCTGGCTGCAGCCGGCCAGCGCCATCAGCAGGGCCGTGGCAAGCAGGGAGCCCAGCGGGCGCGAGGATGTCAACAACATGGCAACTCCTGGTATCAGCAAAAGGGGGACGCGCCGCGCCTCAGCGCAGCGCGTCAAGCCGTGCCTGCAGGCCGGCCGCACTGAGTTCCCCCATGTGCAGGCCCTGCAGACGGCCGCTTGAATCGAAGAACAGGGTAGTCGGATACGCGTGCACCTGCAGCCGTTCGGAGGTCAGGCTGTCAGGATCCAGCAGCACGTTGTGCAGCGACAGGCGCTCGCTGGCCAGGAACTGCTGCACGTCCTCGACCGTTTCTCCCTGGTTGACAAACACGAAGCGCATCGCCGGATCACGCGCCTGCGCGCCGGCGAAGATCGGCATTTCGCGGCGGCACGGGCCGCACCAGCTGGCCCACAGGTTGACCACGACCGGCTGACCGCCCTCCCCGCCCAGCGTGGCCGGTTGCCCTTGCAGCGACTGCAGGGTAAGCGCGGGCAGCGCGATACGTGACTGCTGCAGCTGCGCCATGCCCAGCGACAGTCCGATCCAGCACAGCACCCCGGCCACGGTGCCGGCCCACACCGGTCGTCGCAGCGCTGGCCAGCGCTGCAGACGCCACATTCCCCAACCGATGCCCACCAGCAACGCCAGCCACGGCAGCAAGCCACCATCACCCACCCGCAGCACCGCCCATGGATCGGCCAGGTAATCGCGCCAGTGCAGCATCACGAAACCCACGCGTCCGCCCAACAGGCCAAGCAACAACATGTCCAGCAGCAACGCACCCGGCTTGGGCTGGCCGTCCTGCAGCGGCGGCCGCAACCAACGCGCCACACCCATGGCCAGCAACCCGCCCAACACGACCCACACCACGCCCAGCGGTACCGGGCCAACACTGCTCATCATCCAGCCATCTCCGGTGCCGCGACGTCCCACGCCGCGACACCTGTATTCGTATCGACCCCGACCGCATGGTCCCAGCC
>NZ_JBFULO010000694.1:0-1254 GCF_054049855.1 Stenotrophomonas sp. P5_B8
GCCTCGGCCTTGGCGCGGCGCTGATCTTCCGCACGCGCGCTGGCCGCCAGCTCCGCATCGGACATTTCCACTTCCTTGCCGGGCAGCAGGGTGTAGAAGTCGTACTGCGTGGCCGGCTTGGCCGGTTCGGCAGGCTTGGCCGCCGCACCCGGCTTGRGCAGCTCCGCGCCCACGTCGGTATCGGCGTCGCTTACCGGGGCCGGCTGGGCGTTCGGGTTCGGCTGCGGGCCAACCCGCAGGAAGCCATCACCGTCGTTCTTGAACAGGTTCGGTGCCGCCAAAAACACCACGGCCGCAATCGCCACACCCGCAACCAGCCACACCCATCCCGGTGTGCCCTGGCTGCTGTTGCGCCGTGCCTGGCTCTTGCCGCGTCGTGCTGCCATTTACTGCTTCTCCACTGCTTACATTTTTTCCGGGGCGGAAACGCCCAGGACGTTCAGACCATTGGCCAGCACCTGGCGCGCCGCGCACGCCAGCGTGAGCTTGGCATTGCGCTCGGCATCGTCAGCCACCAGCACCTGCGTGCCGTGATACCACGTGTGGAAGGCGTGCGCCAATTCACGCAGATACTGCGCGATCAGGTGCGGTTCCAGCGCGATACCGGCCGCTTCCACCACTTCCGGGAAGCGCGACATTTCCACCATCAGCCACAGCGAGGCGTCGTCGCTCAGCGAGGCCATGCCGGCAAGGCCTTCGCCCGGCGTGTAGCTCAGGCCCTTCTCCTGCGCCTGGCGCAGCAGGCTGCACACCCGGGCGTGCGCATACTGCACGTAGAACACCGGGTTGTCGTTGCTCTGCGCGCGGGCCAGGTCGATATCAAAGGTCAGCTGCGAATCGGGCTTGCGCGCGATCAGGAACCAGCGGGTCGCATCGCGGCCGGCTTCTTCGATCAGGTCACGCAGGGTCAGGTAGCTGCCGGCACGCTTGGACAGCTTCACTTCTTCGCCGCCGCGCATCACCGTCACCATCTGGTGCAGCACKTATTCCGGCCAGCCCTGGGGAATGCCCACGTCCAGCGCCTGCAGGCCGGCGCGCACGCGCGCCAGCGAGCCGTGGTGGTCCGCACCCAGCTCGGTGATCGCGCGCTCATAGCCACGCTGCCACTTGCTCAGGTGGTAGGCCACGTCCGGCAGGAAGTAGGTGTAGGTGCCGTCGGACTTGCGCATCACGCGGTCCTTGTCGTCACCGAAGTCGGTCGAGCGCAGCCACAGCGCGCCGCCGTCCTCATAGGTGTGGCCGGCCGCCTGCAGC
>NZ_JBFULO010000695.1:0-1253 GCF_054049855.1 Stenotrophomonas sp. P5_B8
CGATGAAACCGGGCACGCCTCGCAGCGCGATAAGGACCTGAAGATCGGTGTGTTTGCGCGGGTCAAATCGCCGTTCATTGATCTGATCAACAATGTGGATGCTGCGCGGCAGTCGGATGGGCGGTTGCAATCCATGCAGGGCATGGCGGCCGCAGCCAACGCCTATCAGTCGGCCAGCGCCATCGCCAGCGCGTTGGATGCAGGTGGCAGCGGGCTTCTGTTCAGCGCCGAAGCCGGCATCGGCTTCAAGACCGCCAACAGCAGCTCGGAAGGAAGCAGTGCCATCTCGCGCGGTTCCACCATCCAGGGCGGCGGTAACGTCAACCTGACCAGCACCAGTGGCGATATCCACATCGTGCAGGGCAATCTGAGCGCCGGTAACACGCTGAGCCTGGACTCGGCGCGCGATATCCTGCTCGAAGCCGGGCAGGCGCATGTGGTGGACCGCAGCAAGAGCAGCAACGCTGGCGCGGAAGTTGGCGTGGGTGTGCAGGTGGGCGCGCAGACCGGCGTCTACGTGTACGCCGAAGCCAGCGTGGGCAGCAGCAAGTCGAACTCGGACAGTCGCACCTGGCAGAACACCACGCTCACCGGCCAGAACATCTCGCTCAAGGCCGAAGGCGACACCACCTTGCGCGGTGCAACCGCGACTGCGGACCGCATCGATGTAAAGACCGGTGGCACGCTGACCATCGAGTCGCTGCAGGACGTGGCGGAGAGCATGTCCAAGAACAGCCAGGTGGGCGGCCGGGTGCAGGTGTCCATCGGCACCGCCTGGAACGTGGATGGCTACGCCAGTGCAGGCAAATCCACCGGCAGCTACCAAGGCGTGGGTCAGCAGTCCGGCCTGTTCGCTGGCGCGGGTGGCTATCACGTAGACGCAACCCACGTAAATCTTGTGGGTGGGGCCATCGCGAGTACCAACGCAGCCAACAGCGAACTGACTGCCGAAACACTGACCTTCAGTGACCTCCAGAATCACATGCAGCACAACACCGCCTCGGCCGGCATCAGCGGGGGCTATAGCGGTGCCATGGATGGCTGGACGCGGCAGCTCGACGGCGCCACGCCGAACTTCGGCCCCGGCTTGCCGATGATCGATAAGGGCGGTGACAGTAGTACCACCTATGCCACTCTGACCGAAGGCAGCATCGTTATCGGTGGCAAGCAGACCACAGCCGCCGAGCTGGGCCTGAACACGGATGCCGCTGCGGCACATCGCGCGATCGATGCACTTCCCAATGTCGAGAAGC
>NZ_JBFULO010000696.1:0-1237 GCF_054049855.1 Stenotrophomonas sp. P5_B8
AATCCAGAACATCCAGACCATCCGACCTATCGGAAAGACCAAATGGGTGCGAGCTCACTGGAGATGGGACTACTCGAGTCAGCAATGGGAATGGGTGCTTGGGCATTGGAGCAAGTGATCCGCTCCTCGGAAAGCTCTCATATCGAAGGAACTGTTAATGACAGCCACCTAGCACATGCGGATCCCTAGGAATGAAGGTCTTCGACAATCTACTACCTCCAACCAGTCCAGGAAAATTGGCAATGAGTAGCAGCAAGAAGTCCGTGAAGAAAAAAGGAACCAATGTAAAGCGCCCGGTCGCAAAGAAAGCAACCTTGTCTCGTAAAGCACCTCCAAAGAAGGTGAGTGATAAAGAAAGTAGCCGAGCAGGCGGATCTGACAGCAGACGAACCTACCCCATACATACCGTCATTGATGCGTTGAGAGTGGCTCAGGCTATTCGAGATTTCAACGGTGGAAACCCTTGGCAGCCATCGGAGGTTGCGAAGGCCCTCGGTCTAGGTATGTCGGCAAAATTTTTCTATCTAACCGCAGCTTCGCGCGACTACGGACTAACCGAAGGCACTCGAGATAGCGCAGCAATATCTATCGCCGAATTGGGCACAGAAATCCTGTATGCCTCGAACGCTGAATTGGAGCACGCCAAAAAGGTCGATGCCTTTAGACGAATTCCCATCTTCGACAGGGTTCTAGAGCACTACAAGGGTGCAAATTTGCCCGAAATGAAGTATCTCGGCAATACTCTGGAACGAGAATTCCGATTGGCCCCCAGGTATCATGAAGAATTTTCAACGATCTTTCGAGAAAATTGTACCGAACTGGGGATAACGGACGGCTCTGTAGACTACGGCACGGTTGATGCTCCAACTGGAGAACGTCCTTCGACAGTGATCTTGGGTGCCCCCAAGGGCGCTAGCGACCGGACCCTCAAGGCATTCATCATTATGCCTTTTGTAGAAAGAAACCCCAGCCGCCCCAAAGGGTTTTTTACAGAAGTCCTGCGCAGCCTGTTGACGCCTGCGGGAATTAGCGCGGGCTTCGTCGTGGAGACTGCAAATAGGCAAGGCAGCGACGTCATTCAGTCGACCATCATCAACGAGTTGCTCGAGGCCGACCTAGTCATTGCGGATCTAACAGATCACAATCCAAACGTTCTGTTTGAGCTCGGAATAAGAATGGCAGAGGATAAGCCCGTTGTCCTAGTCAAAGCTTCTGACACTGGCCGTATCTTTGATAT
>NZ_JBFULO010000697.1:0-1233 GCF_054049855.1 Stenotrophomonas sp. P5_B8
CCCCAATCCCACCCCCACCAACCGATACCGCGTCTCTGCCGGCAGATCCACCCGMGCCCGCAACGCCAGCGCGATATCCCGCAACTCCTCCATCGACTCCGGCGGCGACTCCGGCGTAAAACTGCGCGTGATGATCCGGAACTGCGACGTCTTCAACTTCAGCACCACCGTATGCCCCACCCGCTCGGTCTTACGCGTCGCGTGCCACGTCTTCCCCGCCAGCTCAACGATCGCCGCCTCCAGTGCCTCCAACGGCAGATCCTCGGCGAACGTATCCTCTGACGAAATCGACTGCACCGGCTGGTCCGGCTCCACCGCACGCTCATCGATCCCCCGCGCGCGACTGTACAACCGCGCACCGAATGTCCCGAAGCGGCTCTCCAGCACCTCCAGCGGCAGCGCGCGCAGATCGCCCACCGTCGCGATCCCCAACTCCGCCAGCTTGCCCGCCATCACCTTGCCCACCCCCGGCACCCGGTTCACCGGCAACGGCGTCAAAAACCGCTCCACCCGATGCGGCGGCACCACGAACTGACCGTCCGGCTTGCGCCAGTCCGACGCGATCTTCGCCAGGAACTTGTTCGGCGCTATTCCCGCCGACGCCGTCAGCTGCGTCTCCTCGCGGATCTGCGCACGGATTACCTCGGCAATCTCGGTGGCCACCGTCATCCCGCCCTTGTGCACCGTCACATCCAGGTAGGCCTCATCGAGCGACAGCGGCTCCACCAGATCCGTGTGCCGCAGGAAAATCTCCCGCAYCTGCCGGGACACCGCCTTGTAACGCACGAAATCCGGCGGCACGAACACCGCATCCGGACACAACCGCTCCGCACGCAGCGCCGGCATCGCCGAGCGGATCCCGAACACCCGCGCCTCGTACGATGCCGCGCATACCACCGACCGCGCGCCCTTCCACGCCACCACCACCGGCCGCCCGCGCAGCGACGGATCGTCGCGCTGCTCCACCGACGCGTAAAACGCGTCCATGTCCACATGAATGATTTTGCGCAGAACCGACACGGCGGGAAGACTCGGACCTGGAAGCGGATTGCTAGATGAACAAGATTACAGCCACACGCCTGAGTATGGTCTTTTCATAACAACAACATGCGGTTTTCAAGCTGAAAACACTACGCCAGCGTACGGTTAAAACGTTTGATTGAATCGCTTTTCCTCTGCACTCTTGCGCACTTGTATCCCAGCAACATAGCCGACCCACGGCCGGCTTTACCC
>NZ_JBFULO010000698.1:0-1232 GCF_054049855.1 Stenotrophomonas sp. P5_B8
CCCCCAGGGATGGGTTTACGGCGTGTCCCGGCAAGGGGGTAAGCCTGCCAGCCCGCACTGAAAACCAAGCAGCCAGCAAACTGCTTTGGCTTTGGCTTTTGCTTTGGCTTCGGCTCCGCGCTTTCCGCTTCGAAAAAAAAACAAACACCCACAAAAAAACCCGACCGAAGCCGGGTTTTTTCGATCCATCACACCACCGCAAGCGATGGCGTAGGAGGGATCAGGCCAGACCGGCCTGCTTCATCACTTCGGCAGCRTAGTCTTCGACAACCTTCTCGATGCCTTCGCCAACAGCCAGGCGCTTGAAGCCGACCACGTCGGCACCGGCGGCCTTCAGGACCTGCTCGACCGACTGGTTGGTGTCCAGCACGTACGGCTGGCCGTACAGCGTCACTTCGTTGACGATCTTGGCGATCTTGCCGCTGATGATCTTTTCCAGGATGTCGGCCGGCTTGGACTTGTCCTTGTCGGTCATCTTGGCCAGCTCGATTTCCTTCTCCTTCGCAACGAACTCGGCCGGCACATCGGCTGCCTTGTTGTGCGGCGGATTCATCGCAGCCACATGCATGGCCAGGCCACGGGCCAGTTCGGCGTCACCGCCGGCCAGCTCGACCAGCACGCCGATGCGGCCACCGTGCACGTAAGCGGCCACGTTGTTGGACGATTCCAGGCGCACGATGCGACGCACGTCGACCTTCTMGCCAACCTTGGCGATCACGGCGGCGCGGGCTTCTTCGACGGTCTCGCCGCTCGGCAGCTTGGCGGCCTTCAGCGCGTCGATGTCGGCAGCGCCCGAGCTCAGGGCGGCGGCGACAACGGCCTTGGTGAAGTCCAGGAAGTTGCTGTCCTTGGCGACGAAGTCGGTTTCGGAGTTGACTTCGACCAGCACGGCCTTGTTGCCGTCCTGAGCCGCCACGATGATGCCTTCGGCAGCCACGCGGTCAGCCTTCTTGTCGGCCTTGGCCAGGCCGGACTTGCGCAGCCATTCGGCCGAGGCGTCGATGTTGCCGCCGTTTTCGGTGAGTGCCTTCTTGCACTCCATCATGCCGGCGCCAGTGCGCTCGCGCAGTTCCTTGACCAGGGAAGCAGTGATTTCCACGGGATTTCCTCACGAAAGAAAGGGGTTGGGCCGGCATGGTGGCCGGCCCGTATGACAGGGTCCTGTCATCGCGCCATCGGCAGCGGACAGGAGCGGTGGGCGCGCGGCGCCCACCGTGGGCCTGGATCAGGCC
>NZ_JBFULO010000699.1:0-1223 GCF_054049855.1 Stenotrophomonas sp. P5_B8
ATGTTGGCCAGGATCGCGCGCACGGTGCCGGTGAGGGCAAGCAGGCTCGGATCGTTGGCGGCCAGGTTGGCAACGCCGTTTTCGATGGTGATTTCAACGCCAGCAACCTTGGGCAGCGACAGGGTGCCCTTCGGGCCCTTCACGCTGACGGATTCCGGCTGGATGTTCAGTTCAACGCCCTTGGGCAGGTTGACCGGCTTCTTGGCTACGCGGGACATAGTTGGTTCCTTCTCGCCTTAGGCCACGAAGCACAGGACTTCGCCGCCGACGCCCAACTGGCGCGCCTGCGCATCAGTCATGATGCCCTTGGAGGTGGAGATGATGGCGATGCCCAGGCCGTTGAGGACCTTCGGCAGTTCGGACTTGCCACGGTACTGGCGCAGACCCGAACGCGAGAAGCGCTTCAGGGTCTCGATGACCGGCTTGCCCTCGAAGTACTTCAGGACGATTTCAAGCTCGGCCTTGTTGTTTTCGATCTTGGTYACGCGCAGGTCGGTGATGTAGCCCTCGGACTTCAACACTTCTGCGATGGCAACCTTGATGTTGGACGACGGTGCTTTCACCGTCTGCTTACCAACCGCGGCCGCATTCTTGATGCGTACCAGCAGGTCGGCGATGGGATCAGTCATGCTCATAGTCGATACCTTTGAGTGCACCGATATCCGCTTTCGCGAAAATCTTGCTGTGTTCCTGGGATGGGCCAGTACCCTTCACGCGCTGCTCACGTCTTGCGAGCAGGCAAGACGCGGGAGTATACGGCAAAAAGAGCCCGACTTGCGTCGGACTCTTCAATTGGGAACAAACCTGAACAACCGGTCGGTCCCCCTGCCCCGCACCCAGGGGGATGCGAGGCAGGTTCCGGGACGAATCCCTTACCAGCTGGCCTTGCGCAGGCCCGGCACGTCGCCACGCATGGTGGCTTCGCGCAGCTTGTTGCGGCCGAGGCCGAACTTGCTGTAGACGCCACGCGGGCGGCCGGACAGTTCGCAACGGTTGCGGTGGCGGCTCGGCGACGAATCGCGCGGCAGCTTCTGCAACTTGACGACAGCGTCGGCCTTTTCGTCGTACGAAGCGGTCGTGCTGGAGATGATCTTCTTCAGCTCTTCACGCTTACCAGCGAACTTGACGGCCAGCTTGGCGCGCTTCAGATCGCGGTTGACCATGGAGGTCTTTGCCATATCGGATTCCTCGACGTATCAGTTACGGAACGGGAACTTGAACGC
>NZ_JBFULO010000700.1:0-1223 GCF_054049855.1 Stenotrophomonas sp. P5_B8
CGCCCGCCCGGCCGATGTGTCGGCRGGCGGTGCGTCGGTGGGGAGGCAGCCGAGCAKGGCTCGGCTCTACCCCAYCCCTCGCCGGTTCAGGCATCCACGCSGATCGGGCAGCTGACGCCGGTGCCGCCGATGCCGCAGTAGCCGTTGGGGTTCTTGGCCAGGTACTGCTGGTGGTAATCCTCGGCGTAGTAGTACTCGGGGGCCGGGAAGTCGATGTCGGTCGTGATGGCACCGTGGCCGGCGTCGGTCAGGCGCTGCTGGTAGGCGTCGCGGCTGGCCAGGGCGGCGTCGAACTGGGCCTGGCGGGTGGCGTGGATGGCCGAGCGGTACTGGGTGCCGGTGTCGTTGCCCTGGCGCATGCCCTGGGTKGGGTCGTGGTTTTCCCAGAAGACCTGCAGGAGCTTGTCCAGGGAGATGACCGCCGGGTCGAACACCACCTCGACGATCTCGGTATGCCCGGTCAGACCCGAGCAGACTTCTTCGTAGGTGGGGTTCGGGGTGGCGCCCCCGGCGTAGCCGACGGAGGTGGAATACACGCCCGGCAGGGTCCAGAACGTGCGCTCGGCGCCCCAGAAGCAGCCCATCGCGAAGCGGATGCGCTGCAGGCCGGCGAAACCGTCCTTGAGCGGGTGGCTGTTGACGTAGTGCTGGTTGTGCAGCGGCAGCGGGTGCTCACGGCCCGGCAGGGCCTCGTCTGGACGCGGCAGGCGCTGTTTGAACGCGCCGATTCCCAACAAGCCCTTGGCAATGCCCAACATGGCGTTCTCCTAGGCCGGCAACAGGCCGGCGCTTTCGTCACCATCGAATATGGGGTCGTCCCCGCCGCTGCCCAAGTCGAGCCGGGCCACGATGTCTTCCGCCTCGGGACGGGCCAGGTCCGGCACGCAGACCCGCAGCACCCCGAACAGCGGCAGTTCGCCCATCCCGCCCAGCAGCGACTCGCCGAACACGAACGCCGGGATGCCGGCGTCTTCCAGCGCGTGTTTCACCAGATGGGCATCGAACAGGTTGTCGGCCTGGTAGATCACGTGCATGGGCGGGCTCCGGAAGGCGTCGGCCCAGCATACCCCCGGGGGCTGAAGGCGTGCCGACCGCTGCCCGGCTCCCCATGATCCGCCAGACAACCGGTAATGCCGGCCGCTGGCCGGCTCCCCAYGAYCCGCCAGACAACCGGTARTGCCGGCCGCTGGCCGGCTCCCCGCACTGCCGGCAATGTGCAGAGC
>NZ_JBFULO010000701.1:0-1222 GCF_054049855.1 Stenotrophomonas sp. P5_B8
CAAGTCTCCCTCCCTCCTTTTGATGGGGAAAGGCGAAGGCCTTCCTGGACCGTCCGGTTTCATCGACCAGAACAGTCCCGTCTGATCGACTCCCGTATAGCTGCCCGCCTCGGCGGCCGTCGTCGTGGGGTCAACCCTACCTTCCAGATCTGCTCGATAGACCGCGTTGGAGCGCCAGTTGGTGCCTTTGGAGTCCCGCATGGCCAGCCGAAGCTCAACGACATCCGTAGGCCGCATGCCTGAGATAGACACCCCCAGTGGCGCGTCAGCTCGACTGTCTGCCGAGACGATGCTCAGTGTCGCGGCATAACTATTGGCGCAAGCCAGAAGGAGCGATAGGAGGGCGAATCGACGCATTCAGGGGGCACTCTGAGGGTGACTTCAGAGCTTGCGAGCAGGACGCATACCTGAGACGGACTTTGGCGTGAGCCGTGCTCTACGTGGCACCAATCGTGCAGACATCTACGGCAATCGCGGCAAATTGGCTTCGAGTTGTGTTCGGAACTGTCGGMTGACCCGGAGGATCGTGCCGTCAATGAGTTCCAATAGAGCGTCCTGGTTTCGCGCGGAACGAAGTGCTGCGATGCGCCTTACATTCACCAATGAGGATCGGTGGATACGGAGAAATCCGCTCGGTTCCAACGCCTCCGCAAGACTTGCCATGCTATCGCGGCGCAGATACGTGTCCTTTCCCACATGGATGCAAACGTAATGGCCAGCCACGTCAACGTAGTCAATGTCTGCCGGCGACAGATAGACCGTCCGATCGCCCGATTGAGCCGCTAGTCGCACGGTGCGTTCGACCTTTCCATCCAGGCGCTCCCGGACACGGCGCATGGCCAACTGCAACCGGCGTGGATCCACCGGTTTGAGCAAGTAATCCAACGCCCCGGTCTCGAAGGCGCGAACGGCGTGTGCACTGTAAGCGGTGATGAAGACGATGTGCGGCACCAGTTCCTCAAGATGCTGCACGAGGTCCAAGCCGCTGCCGTCCGGCAGCCCGATATCGAGAAGAACGAGATCAACATCCCCAACCTTCGCGCGCTCAAGCGCACCCTCCAATGTTGATGCCTCCCCTACGACCGTGACGTCAGGCTCGCTTGCCAGCAAACGAGTGAGTCGCGCCCGCGCAAGAGAAATGTCGTCAACAATCAACGTGCGAATCATGGTTGATCGTGTTCCATCAGCGGGAGACGGATTGAAGCAATAAACCGTCTCTTCT
>NZ_JBFULO010000702.1:0-1215 GCF_054049855.1 Stenotrophomonas sp. P5_B8
CGCAGGTGGAGCAGGTGATCCACACGCGCGATCTGCTGCGCAACTTCTTCATCGGCCGCTGTGAGTCGCGCGCGATACACGCAGAACTCCAGCGCCGGCTGCGCGATGGCCATTCTCATCTTGATTATGCGCAGCCGCTGCTTGGACTGCGCGACCGTATCGGGTTGGATAAAGTCACCTATCTGGTCACCGTGCAGTTGATCGCCATTTCCGGCGTACCGGGCATGATGGCGGCGTGCCTTCTACTGGCCATGCAGATGCACCCGGAGTGGCGCGAGAAGATCGAGGCGGAATTCGAGCCGCTGTCGGACGCGCAGATCCACGCACTGCCGATGGCACGCATTCCGTGCACGATGCGCTTCCTGAAAGAAGTGATGCGGCTGTATTCGACGCCGTTCAATAACCGCCGCGTCGCGGTGTGCGACCTGGAGGCGGACGGGCACGCGATACCCGAGGGTAGCGTGTACGAACTCAGCTCCTACATCCAACATCGCTCTGAAAAGTACTGGGACCATCCGCAGGTCTTCGATCCGGACCGCTGGTTGCCGGAGCGTCGTCGGCGCACTGCCGGCATCTACGTGCCGTACGGCTTCCCGTCGCGCTCGTGCGTGGGCTCGGCGGTGGGCAATGCGCAATTGATCCTGCTGTGCGCGTTGCTGGCGCGCGAGTATCGGTTCACGCCCTCCGCCCGCTATCGGCCCGAGGTGCGGATGGACGGATTTGCCATCCCGGCTGCGCTGCACGGCACGTTTTCAAGGCAATAAAAAAGCCGGAAGTCCTGTCACCAGGAACTTCCGGCTTCTTTCCGGCCCCGAAGGGCCGGTCGTATGGTGGAGGTGGGCGGAATTGAACCGCCGTCCGAAGGCACTCCATCCCCGGTACTACATGCTTAGCTCACCGTTGGATCTCATCCTGTGGCAGCACGGTGTGCAAAGCGCACCCCAGGACCAGCCTGCTTTAGTTAAGTCGTGACTGACAGGCAGCCATCACAACCGGTTCCGTGATAATGACCCTACATCTACGAGCACGGGCACAAGTAGGTTCGGGGGTTCGCCTTAGGCGGCTGTAGAACTAAACGCTAAAGCTGTTTTTAGGCAGCGATTGCGAAGTCGTTCGAACCGTAGTTGTCGTCGTTGGCAACTAAAAGTTTGCTGCTGGATTAACGAGGAAAGCTGCCCCCTCGGCATGCACCAAGTAACTTCACAACCCCCGTCG
>NZ_JBFULO010000703.1:0-1213 GCF_054049855.1 Stenotrophomonas sp. P5_B8
GTCAGCGTGCGCGGACAGTCCCGGCGCCGACGCAATCTCAAGCTGTGCGACGCCGGATACTGACAATCGCTTAGGCAACCACGAGATGGGAGGGGATCATGGAACGAGGAAGCTGGGTGGTGGTGCGAGCGTATGGTCCAGCTGCGTCGCTGCTTGTGCTGGCGGCGCTATGTGCAGCGATGCTGTCGGCATGGCCCCAGCGACCCCTGCTGGCGGGCCTGGAATCCATGGCCAGCTTGGTGCCGGTGGGGCTAGTGGCCGCAAGCCTGGGGTTGATGGGGATGGCTACCTACCGGCTGCACCAGTGGGAGCGTGGTGCGGGCCATGACTGCTCTCATTGCGGTGGACCGCTCGGCCCCGAACGGGCTGGCCGTGCCCGGATGGGAGGTGCCTATCGGCGCTGCTATGCCTGTGGCTCCAACGTCAATCATCGACACTACCAGTAGCCGGCAATAACTGGCCGGTCAGGCTCTGTCCAGATTCAACCACTTGAGCGCAGTGGCTTGACTCACGAGGATGGCGTAATCCGGTCCGGTGCGGTGCCGCCAGCGGCAATTTTGGCGAGATGAAGAAGCCGGTTGATGGTGAGGTTGACCGAAGGTCGAAGCCCGCAAGAAGAGGGCCATGGCCAAGTGGGGCACGTAGATCCGACGCAGACGGTGGGAGGAGCAGTGCATTCACATCGAGACGGCACTACCAAAAGAAATAGCCTTGAACCGATTGTGGTCGAAGGGGCTCCCTGACGGGAAAAGTACCAGATTGACGCCGCCTTGGTGGGCGGCACTCGGGAAGATTAGACCGTCGATGGATACGCCATCGCCTCGGGAAAAAGACTGAGCCACGTACTCACAAACGATCTGCGAGGGGACGTAGTCGATATGTTCTCTGCCATCCTTATGGACAGGCTGTGTGATTGCCGTCACGAAGCCGGTTAAGAACAGCGCCCTGACACGCTCAGCCCTTAGGTCAGTTGCAAAGACAGACGGCGCTCTAGGAAGCTTCACGAGGTCCACAACGTTAAGCAATCTCTCGGTACGGAAGACCGCGGTTGCAGGCAATTTGCCCTCGGGAACCTCGCCGATCTCCGCAAGGGCGGTTTTCACATCGAACGCTGCATAGAAGTACGGGATGCCGGCAGGGTTCATGCGGCCGGCTGAGGCAGCCTCTTTCGGAGGCGGCCCCATAGTCGAGGCTGATACCGCCACGGATCCGT
>NZ_JBFULO010000704.1:0-1210 GCF_054049855.1 Stenotrophomonas sp. P5_B8
GGAGTAGCCACAGGCCGGTCGCGAAGATCATCCACGCGACGGCTACGGCAGCCTCCCACCTCGGCTGCAGATCACTGCAAGCATTAAACACTGTAATACTGAATAGACCAAAAACAAAGTACATCCCTGTGACCAAAGTGTGGCTCAGACCACCTTTGACCGCGCGCTGGTAGAGATGCTGGGTGTGGGGCTCCATCCATCTTTGCCCGGACAGCATGCGCGACAGCAGTGTGAAGCCTGCGTCCACGAGGAACGCCGTGAGCGGCACTAGCAGCAGCAACCAGTTGACCTCGGTCACCACGCTGGCCAGGCAGACCAGGGCGGCAATTGCATAGCCCAGCGCGCCGCTGCCGACATCGCCCATGAAGATCCGTGCCCGCGGGTAGTTGAATGGCAGGAACCCCAGGCACGCCAAGGCCAGGACCAGGCCGGTCAGGGCAAAGGGCGCGGGCATCACCACCGCGAAGGCCAGCCCGGCCAGGATGGCCTGGGTAGTGGCTATGCCGTTGATGCCATCCATGAAGTTCCAGATGTTGATCAACGACGTCGTGAACAGCAGCGCCAGCAGCGCCTGCCACGGATTGCCGCTGGCCTGCCACACCAGCGCGGCCACCAACGCGGCGGCGACCAGATGCACCAGCAACCGGCGGACCGCGGGCAGCGGGCGGTGATCGTCCCACCAGCCAATGCCGGCCACCAGCACCAGGCCAAGACCGAACACCAGCAACTGAAGACGTGCGCCGGGCCACGCCAGCGCAGCTACGCCCGTAGCCAGCAGCAGGGTCAGCACGATCGCGATGCCGCCCCCGCGCGGGGTGGCCACGCCATGGCTGCGGCGTTCGCCGGGCTGATCCATCAGGTTGCGGCGCAGCGCGTAATGGCGCGCACCCCAGGTGAGCGCCGCCGCGATCGCCAGCACCGCCGGCAACCCGACCATCCAGGCCACGGGCATCGCTTAGAGCACCGCGTAGTTCAGCAGCGGCTTGACCGTTCCCCATTCCTTGCAGCTGGGGCACTGCCAGTGGTGCGTACGTGCGCCGAAACCGCAACGCGTGCAGCGATAGGCCGGGTTGCGCACCAGCAGCTGGTCGGTGATGTGCTTGAGGTCATGCAGGGTCGCGGTGGCGTCCGCGCCCTCGGCCAGGGTCAGGTCGATCAGCGCCGATTCGCCACGAACCGACGGACGATCCTTGAGCTGGCGGCCGAGATA
>NZ_JBFULO010000705.1:0-1201 GCF_054049855.1 Stenotrophomonas sp. P5_B8
TGGCGCCCACGAGCCCCCAGGGACGGGTTTACGGCGTGTCCTGGGCAAGGCTGCCCGGCCACCTCACGCCCTGGACAATCGACGCGCCGCAGTTAACGTTTGCGACCAACGCCCCACTCCGCGACACCCCAACGCAGGTGCACATCCGCCCCAACCAGCGGACAATAGACCCGCTCGCGCCGGCCTACGCCGCGCCCCCGCTTTCCGTCTACACGCTCCAAGGATTCCCCCATGGCTGCCCGCAAGACCAAGACCCCCGTCATCGAAATCCAGGCCCGCCCCGGCCTCCCGCTGGGCATGCCCGCGGCCACCTTCCTGCGCGACTACTGGCAGAAGCGCCCCCTGCTCATCCGCGCCGCCTTCGCCGACTTCCAGACCCCCATCCAGCCCGAAGACCTCGCCGGCCTGGCCTGCGAAGACACCGCCCTCGCCCGCCTGATCACCCACGATCGCGCCACCGATGGCTGGAGCGTGCGCACCGGACCGTTCCAGGAAGAAGAATTCCCCGGCATGCCCGACCACGACTGGACCCTGCTCGTCCAGGACGTCGACAAATGGGATCCGGACGTGCGCGCCCTCATCGGCCATTTCGACTTCCTCCCGCGCTGGCGCATGGACGACGTCATGGTCAGCTTCGCCGCCACCGGCGGCTCGGTCGGTGCCCACGTCGACCAGTACGACGTCTTCCTCCTGCAGGCCTACGGCCACCGCCGCTGGCAGATCGACGCCAGCGAATCCAGCAAGGGCAAACGCCCCCCGCTGGACTTCCGCGACGACGTCGAACTCAAGCTCCTGCGCCGCTTCAAGCCTACCCACGACTGGGTCCTGGCGCCCGGCGACATGCTCTACCTGCCGCCCAACGTCCCGCACAACGGCGTCGCCGAAGACCCGTGCCTGACCTTCTCCTTCGGCATGCGTGCGCCGGCCTCGGCCGAGCTGATCAGCGATTACCTTGACACCCTCATCGAAGGCGCCGACGAGTCCATCCGCTACCAGGACCCGGACCTCACCGTGCCCGAGGACCCAAACGAAATCGACGTCGTGGCGATGAACCGCGTGGTCGACGCGCTCAACGCCATCCGCATGAACGATCCCGACAAGCTTGGCGACTGGTTCGGCCGCTTCATCACCACCTATCGCGCTGCCGGTGAAGTGATGCCCGGCGGTGAGCCGGTGCAGCGCGAAGAGATCGAAGCTGCGC
>NZ_JBFULO010000706.1:0-1200 GCF_054049855.1 Stenotrophomonas sp. P5_B8
CTGCAGGAAGGCACCGTCGAGCGCGTCGGCAGCAACCGGCCCCTGGCCGTGGACGTACGGGTCCTGGCCGCCACCCACGTCGACCTCGAGCAGGCCGTCGAGCATGGGCAGTTCCGCCGCGACCTGTTCTACCGCTTGAATGTCCTGCGCCTGCCGCTGCCGCCATTGCGCGATCGCAGCAGCGACATCCTGCTGCTGGCGCACCACTTCCTGGCGACCTTCCGCGATCGCCACGTCACCCGCGCCCGCGGCTTCAGTGCGGAGGCACGACGTGCGCTGGAGCGCTTCAGTTGGCCGGGCAACGTGCGCGAACTGCTCAACCGCGTACAACGCGCAGCGATCGTCACCGACGCTGAGCTGATCGGCGTGGCCGATCTGGAACTGGTACCGGCGCAGCCGCACGTACCGCAGAAGCTGCTGCACGACGCGCGCCAACTCGCCGAACGCGAAACCCTGCTGCGCGCCCTGCGCCAGAGCGATTTCAACATCACCGCCTGCGCACGGCACATGCAGGTCTCACGCGTCACCGTCTACCGCCTCTGCCGCAAACATCAGCTGGCCCTGCCCGAGCTGCGCTGAACCGAAAAACCATCCAGCTCCTTCCGCAGTTCCATCCGAGGAGGAGGCCCCTTTGTTGAAGAGGGCGCGCGAATGCGCGGGGTCAGGTGCAGTGCATAGGCCTCCGGCAACGCACGTCGCGCGCCGAAGGCGCAGCGGTCCAGGCGGAACGCACACCCGTACATGCCGTGCGTCGATGCGCTCACAGCATGTACGGCACCTTGAAGGCCAGGGTGAAGTCCGGCGCGTCCGGGGTGAGGCCGATCCCGAGCATGCTGACCAGGGTGGTGTTGCGGTTGAGCGCGTAGGTAATGCCCAGATTGAGCGTGCCGGCGTTGGCGTCGCTGCCAATCACCTTCAGCCATTGGCCGTTGCGGTAGCGGGTGGAAGCGCGGCTGCTCAACTTGTCGCTGAAGGAAATGCTCAGGCTGGTGCGTTCATTGAACGCGAACGCCACCCCCGCACCGAAGTAATACGACCCACCCAGCTTCACCTCCCCGGGATTGACCGTGTCCGGATTCGCGTCCAGGTCGTCGAAGCTGCGCGGGAAGGAATGGATGTAGCCGACGTTGGCGAACAGGATCGCCGGATCAGCCGTCTTCACTGCCGACAGGCCGATGTTGGCCTGCCATACCCCATTGC
>NZ_JBFULO010000707.1:0-1197 GCF_054049855.1 Stenotrophomonas sp. P5_B8
GCTCCTGCCTGCCCGCAATGCTCCCTGGAAAACACCTATGCCGATGGCGCGCTGTGGATCTGCGCCGACTGCGGGCATGAGTGGACCGCGGCCGAGGCCGGCGGTGAGGCGCTGGTGGTGCGCGACAGCAATGGCAACGTGCTGGCCGGCGGCGATACGGTCACGGTGATCAAGGACCTGAAGGTGAAGGGCTCGTCGATCCCGCTCAAGCAGGGCACGGTGATCCGCAACATCCGCCTGGTCGACGATGACGCCGAACACATCGAAGGCAATTCGGACAAGATCAAGGGTCTGGTCCTGAAGACCTGCTTCCTCAAAAAGGCCTGAAACCGGCTCAGTTGACCGCGGCGCTGCGCTGGCGCCAGCGGTTCAGGCTGTCCAGCTTGGCCTGGTACTGGGCCTTGAGCACATCGGCGTTGTCGCCGGCCAGGTCGCGTGCGCGGGCCATCTCCTTCGACGCCCGTGCGTTGTCGCCGGCCAGGAAGTACGCCCGCGCCAGCCCGAAGTGGAACGGGTGCGCGGTGGGATACAGGCTCACCGCGCGGCGGTAATAGCCGACGGCCGCCGCGTAGTCCTGGCGCTGCTCAGCCTCGTTGCCGAAGCGGAACTGTGCGAACGGATCGCCGCGTTGCACCTGCTGCAGGCGATTGGCCAACTGCGCGGCCTGGCGGGTGTCGCCCAGGCGCCGATACAGCGCGCTGGCATTGGTCAGGCTGGCGGCGTTGCGCGGCTGCAGCGTCAGCGCGGTGCGGTAGTCGCGCTCGGCCTCGGCGAGATTGCCGCTGCGTGCGTCGAGTACGCCCAGATTGTTCCAGCCGGCGACGAAGGTGGGGTCCAGCGCCAATGCCGCCTGCAGATAGGTGCGGGCCTGTGCCAGATCGTCGGCCATCCACATCGCGCCGCGATTGTTGTAGAAGTGCGCCAGCGCGCGCTTCTGCTCGATCGGCTGCGGACCGTAGCGGTCGTAGAGCACGTTGCGGTCCAGGTCGACGACGGCGGTGTTGCCATTGAGGGTCACCCCCGCGTTGACGTGCCCCACGTTGTAGATCACGCCCTGGTCCTCGTACCAGGTGACCACCTGGGCCACTTCCTGCACGCGCGCGTCGATGCCGGCCGCGCGCGCCAGGGTCACGAACAGCAGGGTGAAAGACAGGCAGTTGGCGCGGTGGGTCTGCCAGGTTTCGGTCAGGGTGTGGG
>NZ_JBFULO010000708.1:0-1196 GCF_054049855.1 Stenotrophomonas sp. P5_B8
GTACCGCAAGCCGAGCCCCGTAGCAGCCGGTAGGCCCCTGGGCAAAATAAAGGAGGAGGCCGCCCCGCGGCTCGGGGACATTTGCGCCAGGGGCCTACCGGCTGCTACGAGGCCCTCACGCTCGCGACAGACCCGAGCGAAGACACCGCCCGATCCAAGACACCCCGTCCAGCCCCGCATCGCCGTACTCAAAATGCTGCGGACCCTGGATCAGCCGCCCCTTGATCGGGACGGGAACCCAAAGAAAAAGCCCGCCATGAGGCGGGCTCTCCTGCGTCGGCGTCAGGCGCGGATCAGACTTCCAGCGATGCCAGATCGCCCTTGTTCTCCAGCCACTGCTTGCGGTCGGAGGCGCGCTTCTTGGCCAGCAGCATGTCCATCAGCGAATGGGTCTGCTCGCCATCATCGATGGTCAACTGCACCAGCCGACGCGTATCGGGATGGATGGTCGATTCGCGCAGCTGCGGCGGGTTCATTTCGCCCAGACCCTTGAAGCGGGTGACGCTGACCGTGCCCTTGATCTTCTCGCGCTCGATCTTGTCCAGCATCGTGCGCTTTTCTTCCTCGTCCAGGGCGTAGAACACCTGCTTGCCCACATCGATACGGAACAGCGGCGGCATCGCCACGAACACGTGGCCGGCATCGACCAGCGCCGGGAAGTGCTTGAGGAACAGCGCCGTCAGCAGCGTCGCGATATGCAGGCCGTCCGAGTCGGCGTCGGCCAGGATCACCACCTTGCCGTAGCGCAGCCCGGTGATGTCGTCCTTGCCCGGATCGCAGCCGATCGCAATGGCCAGGTTGTGCACTTCCTCCGAGGCCAGCACGCTGCCCGAAGAGACTTCCCAGGTGTTCAGGATCTTGCCGCGCAGCGGCATGATCGCTTGGAAGTCCTTGTCGCGGGCCTGCTTGGCACTGCCGCCGGCCGAGTCGCCTTCGACCAGGAACAACTCGGTGCGCGAGAGATCCTGGCTGATGCAGTCGGCCAGCTTGCCGGGCAGGGCGGGGCCCTGGGTGACCTTCTTGCGGGTCACCAGCTTTTCGGTTTTCAGGCGCGCGCTGGCGCGCTCGATGGCCAGCTGGGCGATCTTTTCGCCGATCTCCACGTTCTGGTTCAGCAGCAAGCTGAAGGCGTCGTGCGCGGCGCCTTCGACGAAACCGGCCGCCTGGCGCGAGGACAGGCGTTCCTTGGTCTGGCC
>NZ_JBFULO010000709.1:0-1188 GCF_054049855.1 Stenotrophomonas sp. P5_B8
CGGCTGCCCTTCGCGCGATGAACGACCTCACGCGCCGCGCCAGAGATGCAGCCGAGCATGGCTCGGCTCTACCGGTGGGTTTCCTTCAGCGCCTTCACCAACGCCGCGTTGAATCGCTTCGGGTCCTGCACCTGCGGGGAATGGCCGAGATCATCGAAGGTCACCAACGTCGCGCCGGGAATCGCTGCCGCCGCCGCCTTGCCCAGTGCCGGATAGTCACCCAGCGTCGCCTTCAATGCCGGCGGTGCCAGATCGCGGCCGATCGCGGTGCGGTCGGTCTGGCCGATGAACAACGTGGTCGGCACGGTGATCCGCGGCAGCTCGTAGACCACCGGCTGGTTGAACACCATGTCCGAGGTCAGCGCCTGGCTCCAGGCCACCGCCTGCTTCCCCGGGCCGTCGTACATGCGTGACTGCATGCTTACCCAGTGCGCGTACCCGGGCTTCCACTGGCCGTTGTAATACACCTCCAGCTGGTACTTTTTGATGCTGTCGAAACTGGTCTTCAACTCGCCGGCATACCACGCATCCACGCTGCGCCAGGGCACGCCCTTGGCCTTCCAGTCTTCCAGCCCGATGGGATTGACCAGCGCCAGGTGCCGCAGCTGATGCGGATACATCAGCGCATAGCGCGCGGCGAGCATGCCACCCATCGAATGGCCGACGAGGTCGACCTGGGCCGCGTCGAGCCCAAGATGGGCGAGCAGGGCGTGGGTATTGGCGGCCAGCTGGCCGAACGAATACTGGTAGCGCTCGGGCTTGCTGGATTTGCAGAAGCCGATCTGGTCCGGTGCGATCACCCGGTAACCGGCGGCGCTCAGCGCCTGGATGGTGTCCTGCCAAGTGGCTGCGCAGAAGTTCTTGCCGTGCAGCAGTACGACCGTGCCGGCGAAGGCCTTGCCGGCCGGCGGGACATCGAGGTAGGCCATCTCCAGTGGTTGTCGCTGTGCGTCGAACTGGAAGATCTTCACCGGGTAGGGGTACTCGAAGCCTTCCAGCCGTGGGCCATAGGTGTCGGCGGCGAGTGAAGTCAGGGGCAGGCAGGCGAGCAGGGCGGCGGCCAGGATGCGCATGGCGGTCTCCGGAAGGGGAAGCCCGACTTTACTGGAGGCACCGCGATGATGCTGTTGCGCAGAGCCGACCGATGGTCGGCTGCATTTCCACACCGCGTAGAGCCGACCGTTGGTC
>NZ_JBFULO010000710.1:0-1185 GCF_054049855.1 Stenotrophomonas sp. P5_B8
GCATCGGCGGGCTGCAGGGTCAGGGCCAGCGCCAGCGCGGCGAGAGTGCGCATCAGTAGGTCACCGTGGCCCGGTCGCCGCGGGCCGGATCGACCGGGGTCAATGCCCGCACCTGGGCCGGAACCGGGATGGGGGCATCGCTGCGTTGGTGCGGTGCCGGGCAGTCCGCATGCGACACGCGCGCGGCGGCGAAGGTGCAGTCGGCGACGATCCGCAGTTGGATGCGCAAGCCGCCCTGCGACTGCGCGGCGGCCGGTAACGCGGTGAGGCCCGCGAGCAGGAGCAGGCAGGCCGGGGCGGAGGGAAGCCGTCGCAGGATCATGGAACATCGCAGGGAAGGGGCCTGCCCGTTATCGGCCGGGGTGCCGCCGGGCTTGAGGCGCTGCGACGTCAGTAGGTGATGGTCACCGTGATTACATCGTTGTAGCTGCCCTGGGCGGGCAGGCTGCCCGAGGTGGGCGGCGCACGACCGTACACGGTCAGGGTCTGGGCGCTTCCGGTACCGGTGCCGGTGGCGGTGTCCACCCCGATGGTGTTGCCCCAGCGCTGGCTGCGGCCGCTGTCGCGATACAGCTCGTAGGCAAGGAAGTACGCCGGATTGGTGGTGTGCTGCATGCGCCGGGTGGTCGTGCCGAGCACATGCTGCCCGTTGTCCAGGCCGATGGTGTAGGCAGTGCGGTTGATGCAGGTCAGGCCGATGGTCGAGGTGCGTTCGATGTTGCCGGTGATGGCGCCGGCATTGCTGCCGAAGTCCATGTCGGTGGTGACATAGGTACTGCACTGCGGCAGCACATTGGCGGTGACCGTGAACGGGAAGCCGGAGGCAACGGTCTTGTTGCCGGTCGCACCGCCGCCGGCCGGGGTGGTGCAGGCGGGCGGTGGCGAGGCGGTGCCAAGCAGCACTTCGTTGTAGGCAAAGCGCACGGTGGTGTCGGCAGCGGCGAAACTGCTGCTGAAGGTCCCTGCGGAGAGCGTCTGCCCGGCCGGCACCTGGCCGTAGATGGTGATGGTGACCGTGCCGCTGCCGCCGGTCACCAGCGGTACGTTGTAATTGAGGTCCAACACCTGCGCGCCCGGATTGCTGCCGGGGGTGAGGCCCCAGATCGTGCTGCGGGTGGCGTTGGTATACAGCTGGAAGGCCAGGGTGTCGGTGGTGGCGKTGCGCATGCTGCGCGTGGGCTGGGT